>JBJKSK010000239.1:0-5742 GCA_046704125.1 Desulfobacterales bacterium
CTATGGAATCGTGGGGCCAAGAACTGGAGTTCTCCCGATTAGAGCATCAATTCCTTCAAAGAGAGCATCGAAGGATTACCGATGCGCTTTCCCCTGTAAAGGATTCCTGATGAAACCCAATAAACAAACCCGTTGGGCATATTTTTTGTTGATCACAGCGTTTTTGGTCCTAACCCTCGGAGGGACATGGTTTTACGGCCGACAAAAACAAATTGCTCGCGACCGGGTCGAAGATAATTTAAAGGCCATCGCACAGCTTAAAGCCGACCAGATCACTGAGTGGCGGGAGGATCAACTGGATGATGCCTATTTTTTAATGGGAAACCGATTTGTCCTCCAAAATGTAGAACAATTTTTCGCCGAACACAGCAACGATAGCGCCAAGTCACTTCTAAGATACCTGCGCCGGTTTGCCAGACAAAACCGCTTTGACGACATTTTACTGGTAAACACGCAGGGCAAGCAGCTATTGAGTGTGAGTGGAACTATTGGTTTTCACGATGTTTATTTGACCGAACTTCCTGCGGCCATCCGACAACACAAACCCTTGTTTGTCAGGCTGCATATCGAAAAGAAAGACCCGGCGCCTCATATATCAGAGGTCGCTCCGCTTTTTACCGGCCAGCAACAAGATCAAAAACCCCTCGGAGCGCTCGTGCTGGTTACCGACGCATCCCGGTTTCTTTATCCCTTGATTCAATCCTGGCCCACACCCAGCAAGACCGCCGAGACGCTTCTGGTCCGCCGCGATGGAAACGACGTGTTGTTCCTAAACGACCTGCGGTTTTGGCCCCACGCCGCGCTCAAACTGCGTATTCCATTGACAAAGACCGCAGTACCCGCCGTTATGGCCATACTGGGTAAAAGGGGACTCGTGGAGGGTGAAGACTACCGGGGTGTGCCGGTGCTGGCAGACATTTTGCCCATACCGGGCTCTCCGTGGTTCATGATCGCTGAGGAGAACACGTCGGAAGTCTTTGCCGCATGGCGTTTTCAATCCTTTCTCCTGTTAGCGCTGTTTTTGGGGTTGATGGTGAGTATCGGGACAGCAGGGTTGATGTTTTGGCAACAGGAGAAAAGAGCCCATTTCCAGGCCTTGTACGTTTCCGAGGCAGCGCTTCGCCAGACAATGGAACGACACCACATCACATTGAAGTCCATTGGCGATGCCGTCATTGTCACCGATGCCCAGGGCGTGGTGCAACTGTTCAACCCCGTGGCCGAGGCACTTACCGGATGGACGGAAAATGAAGCGCGCGGCAAAGCCCTGCGGGAGGTTTTCAGCATCGTCAACGAAGAAACGGGCGAGCCGGTGGAAAATCCGGTAGCTCAGGTGATTTGTGATAATACCGTATGTGGACTGGCCAATCACACTTTGTTGATTTCCAAAAACGGCATCAGGCGGCCTATCGCCGACTCAGCCGCACCGATTCGTGACCAGAATGGACAAATATCCGGTGTGGTGCTGGTGTTCAGGGATCAGACCGAGCAGCGGATGACTATGCGAATGACCCAGATCCGCCTGGCCATGGTTGAATACAGCGCCGGCCACACCCCGCATGAATTGATGACCTATGCCCTGGATCAAATCGGGGATTTGATGGATAGCCCCATCGGTTTTTTCCATTTCGTAGAGGCCGACCAGAAAACCATCTCGCTTCAACAATGGTCGAGCCGCACATTGGCCCAATTTTGCCGGGCCGAGGGCAAGGGGCTGCATTATCCCATCGAACAGGCCGGTGTCTGGGCCGACAGTGTGCGGCTCAAACAACCGGTCATCCACAACGACTTCGCTGCATTGGAAAATAAGAAGGGAATGCCAAAAGGCCATGCCGAAATCGTCCGCGAGCTGGTGGTCCCTGTGATGCGCCGCGGCCAAGTTGTCGCCATTTTGGGCGTAGGCAACAAACCGGTGGATTACACGGACAAGGATGTGGAGACGATTTCCTTTCTCTCGGACGTGACCTGGGCACTGGTGTCGCGGAAAATCATGGAAGAGGACGAGAAAGACGCCGAGAAGCGCTACCGCAGGCTTTTTGAATCCACAAGGGACGGCATGTTGATACTGGATGCCGACACGGGGACGATTATCGATGTCAATCAGTCTCTGGTCCAGCTGCTTGGGCTTTCCCGTGAGGCGTACGTTGGCACAGTCCCCTGGGAAATCGGCCCGCTGAAACCGCTGGCCGCAAGCAAAGAGGCCTTTACCGAGATCAAAGCCCGAGAACATGTGCGTTATGACGATCGCGTGTTGAAACGTACCGACGGCAAGACCCTTTCGGTTGAACTCACCAGCACCGTGTACACAGTAGAGCACAGCGGGATTATCGAGTGGGCCATCCGCGACATCACCGACAAGCTGTGGATGGAAACCCAGCTGCGACAGGCGCAAAAAATGGAATCCGTGGGCAGACTGGCCGGAGGGGTAGCCCATGATTACAACAACATGCTCGGGGTAATCCTGGGTTATGCGGATCTGGCCATGGAAAAGGTCGCACCCTCTGAAGCGCTGCACGAAGATTTGAAAGCAATTTCAAACGCCGCCAACCGATCGGCGGCTATTACCCGGCAGTTGCTGGCCTTTGCCCGCAAGCAAATCATCGAGCCCAAGGTGCTCGATATCAACCGCTGCGTGGAAAACACTCTAAAGATGCTGCGACGGCTCATCGGCGAAGACATCGATATCGCTTGGGTGCCGGGACTTGATTTGTGGCCGTTGAAAATCGACCCCTCACAACTTGAGCAAATCCTGGCCAACCTGTGTGTCAACGCCCGAGATGCCATCTCCGGTGTAGGCAAGGTCACCATCGAAACTCAAAACGTGATCTTGGACCAGGATTATTGCGAAAATCACGTGGGGTTTTCCCAGGGAGAGTTTGTTCTGCTAGCCGTCAGCGATGACGGCTGTGGCATGGATAAGGAGACCATGGATCAAATATTCGAGCCGTTTTTCACCACCAAGGAAATGGGCCGGGGCACAGGTCTCGGCTTGGCCACAGTCTTTGGCATCGTCAAGCAAAATAAGGGATTTATCAATGTTTACAGTGAGGTGGACAAGGGAACGACCTTTAAGATTTATCTGCCCCGGCATTTTGGCGAGATCGAACCGGCAGCCAGGCGAACCTCAACCGCAGTTCCAGAAGGCCACGGTGAAATGGTGCTGTTGGTGGAGGACGATTCATCGATCCGGGCCATGAGCCGAATGATGCTTGAAAGGTTGGGTTACCGGGCGCTTCCAGCGGAAACGCCGACCACGGCCTTGCGCCTTGCCGCTCAGCATCAAAGCGAAATTGTCCTGCTGATCACCGACGTGGTCATGCCCGAAATGAACGGCCGGGATCTGGCTAACCAAATACAATCCTTTTGCCCGGGCATAAAGACGCTTTTTATGTCCGGCTACACGGCCAACGTAATTGCTCACAGGGGTGTGCTCGACGATGGCGTTCAGTTTATCCAGAAGCCGTTCTCAAAAACGAAACTGGCCGAAGCGATCAAAAAGGCTCTCGATCAATAATACTTCTTTCCGGCGAAGAGGAAAGCGCAAAGACCAAACGCACTTTCCGTATGGCCCGGATATCTCAAACGGCAGGGCAAGTACATAGAGTGCAAAAACTGAAGTTGAGACGAGTCAAGAGCGGACGTGCCCCCTTATTTTTGATAAAGAGCGATATCTCAGCTTCGAGTGCCTTGGCCAGGATCTGCCGGGCGCCGTCGCGAACCCTCTCGGTGACGGGATCGTTTGCAAAGACATCTGGTTTTTTCGGTTCGACTACGCTATCCTTGCCCATGGTGCGTGTATCCTTTCCACTCGCTGGCCGGTTCATTGCCTCGGAGACAATCAGCCGGGGATACGCCACCTGCCTTCCTGAACATCACTTTTGATTGCATCCCGGATTGACGGCACACGGCATGGGAAAGGAACACCGCAAATTGATGGTCGATATCAGACATATGCAGGAATGCGCTCGACTTCTGGAGCCTGATGCCACTGAGCGCAAGTACCTGTTGGATCATGTCATGGCTTATGCCGACGGTTACTTGAGGGAGATACCCGAGGCTCCCGCCTATTTTTCAGGAACCGATGGCGGAAAAAGGCTTTGGGACTCGCCTATTACCGAAGAGGGCGCGGATATCAGGGAAGTTCTGGCTTTGCTGCAGCGGGACGTCGATGCGACCGGAATCAACCTGACCTCCGGGCGGTATTTTGGATATATACCCGCTGGCGGGCTCTTTCATGCGGCCATGGGCGACTATCTGGCAGCCATTACCAACCGATTTTCCGGCCTCTATTTTGCCAGCCCCGGTGCGGTCCGGATTGAAAATATAGTGATTCGCTGGCTGGCTGATGCCGTGGGTTACCAGGACAAGGCGTCGGGCAATCTGACTTCAGGCGGCAGCCTGGCAAACCTGAGCGCCGTGGTGGCGGCCCGCGATGCTTTCGGCATCGAGGGCAAGGAAACGGGCAGGGCTGTCGTGTATGTTACGGAGCATGCGCATCACTGCCTTGCCAAAGCGTTGCATATCGCCGGACTGGATGCGTGCATCAAAAGAAAAATCCGGGTGGATGCCAACTACCGTATGGACCCGCACGCCTTGGCGGAGACCGTTGCCGATGACAAAGAATCCGGACTGAACCCATGGCTCGTTGTCGCTACGGCGGGTACCACGAATACGGGGTCGGTAGATCCGCTTGCCGACATCAGCCAGATTGCATCTGCCCATGGCCTCTGGTTCCATGCCGATGGAGCCTACGGGGGGCTTTTTGCGCTGTGCCCGGAAGGGGAAAAAGCCCTGCAAGGCATCCAGAATTCCGATTCGCTTGTCGTCGACCCGCACAAGACATTGTTTTTGCCCTATGGCACCGGGGCCGTTCTGGTCAGGGACCGGCAGCACCTGTACGGGGCATTCAACGCGCAAGCCGATTATATTCAGAATATTTTGGACGATGTCGACGAACTTTCCCCCGCTGACCTCTCGCCGGAACTTACCAAGCATTTCCGCGGCCTGCGGGTATGGCTGGCGCTGAAATTGATCGGCGCGGCACCGTTTCGGGCCGCGTTGTCGGAAAAGATCCATCTGGCGCGTCATTTTTATGAGAGAATCAAGAGGATCGACGGGTTTGAGGTGGGGCCCTATCCTGACCTGTCCATCGTCACTTATCGCTATCTCCCGAAGAGAGGAGATGCCGATGCTTTCAATCAGCAACTGATGCAGGCCGTCCAGCGGGAAGGCCGCATTTTCATTAGTTCCACGCGTATCGACGGCAAGCTGGTGCTGCGGGGGGCCATCTTGAGCTTTCGCACCCATCTGGACGAGGTAGAAGAAGCGCTGGACGTGCTGGGACAAAAGGCCCAAGAGTTGGAAGCCGGTTTATGATCCAGGAGGCCGGAAGGTTTCTCCTGCGGCGGATGGATTTGACAAAGTGGATCTCAGCCGAATCAAATGGTCACGGACAGGCCTGGCCCCTTTATGGTGAACATGTTGCCAGAATCCGGAGAGGAGTAAAATGGAAGTAAAACAGGTAAAACTTGTTTATTTTTCACCCACTGGAACAACCCGAAAAGTATTGGAAAGTATTGCAGAAGGCATCGGTGTTGAAGATGTCGAGCCTATTGATCTGACACCTCCAAAAGGGGTTCGGGAAACCATTTCCCCCTTTTCGGATCAGCTCGTGCTCATAGGGGCGCCGGTTTACGGGGGGCGTCTGCCCGTTGAAGCCGTGAACCGGCTCCGCCAAGTAAA
>JBJKSK010000240.1:0-8072 GCA_046704125.1 Desulfobacterales bacterium
GTACAGTTCGTCCTCTAGCTGCGCCAGGGGCGCGATGGGGGCATCGTCGACACCGCCGCAGCGCACACAGCGGATGTGGTAGTGATTTTTGGGATTGCCGTCGAAGCGCTTCATGCTCCCGCCCAACTCCAGGGTCTGGATTTCTTTTAGATCCGAGAGCACCTCCAGGTTGCGATAGACGGTTGCCAGAGAGATGCGCGGCATCAGGCGGCGCACCCGTTCGTAGAGCTCATCGGCACTTGGATGGGTATTGGCCCGGCGCAATTCCTCGAGAATGATCTTCCGCTGGCGGGTCGTCCGCAAGTTGGCGGTTTTGGGTAAAACAGTCGCGTCCATGGTTTGATCAACGGTTTTCCACCGGAGTGAACCGGCATTCTTCGGGGCCGCAATAGTTTCCGACATATTTTGATTCGGGCCGGTAGAGCATTGGTTTGGGGGCTGCTCCGGCAAACTGTTCTTCGATGATGTGTGCGCACCATCCGGCCACCCGCGAAAGGGCAAACAGCGGGGTGAAAAGATCCACGGCGATGCCCATGGAGTAATATAAGGATGCGCTGTAAAAATCGACATTGACGTAGATGTCGGTTCCTTTTCGTGCTTTGAAGGCGTCCTTGCCAAATTTTTCCAGCAGTCGGGACATCTCGTACCACCGGGTGTCGCCAGCGCGCTCGCCCATGGCCTTGGACATGGGGGCAAGAATTTTGGCCCGGGGGTCATCGGTCTTGTAGACGGCATGGCCAAGGCCCATGATCTTTTCGCCGGCATCGAGCCGGGAATTGACGTATGCTTCGGCCTTATCCGGAGATCCGATGGCCAGCAGCATCTGCATGACTCGAACGTTGGCCCCGCCGTGCAGTTCACCGGACAGAGAGCCCATGGCGGCGGCCACCGCAGCATAGACATGCGCCCTGGTGGAGGCGACTTCGCGGGCGGCAAAGGTCGAGGCATTCAGCGAGTGCTCGGCATGGAGCACCAGACAAATATCAAAGAACCTGGCTACTTGTGCATCGGGGACCGTTCCGGTGAGCATGTAAAGAAAATTGGCCGCATGAGACAGCTCGGGATCCGGCGCCACAGGTTCTTGGCCGTTTCGGATGCGGTCCCAGGCAGCCGTGACCGTGGCTAGTTGGGCGATGAGCCGGATGCTCATGCGCATGGCCGCTTCTCTGGAAGCATCCCCCACATTCGGGTCGTGAGGGGCTAAAAGGGCTACGGCGGCCTGCAGGATGTCCATCGGAAGGGCTTTTGGCGGACAGGTGCGCAGGGCGGTGATGACTTGCGGGGCCACGGCCCGCTGGCCGGCCAGCTGCTCCCGGAAAGCGCTGAGTTTCCCGGCATCGGGCAGCTTTTCGTGCAGCAACAGATAAACGATTTCCTCAAAGGAGGCTTTTTCCGCCAGATCCTGGATCAGGTAGCCCCGATAAATCAATTTGCCGGCTTCTCCCTGAACATCGCTGATTTTCGTGCTGGCTACAGTCACGCCTCTGAGCCCGGTGTTCAGAATCGGTTCGCATGCTTCCATCTGACCTCCCATTTGTTAGATATCAATCCACATGTCGGCTTCGTTGCCGCAGTGGCTGCAAGCTCCGGTGCCCTTGACCTTGTGAGCGTGAGCGGCTTTTGGCGCCTCAAGGTTTTCCCCCAAGGGTTCTCCCAGTTTGCAGGTAATGACCATTTCTGCTTCATTTCCGCAGTTTTCACATCTGCAAACTTTCTTAACCTGTTTTACGGTGTCATTCATTTTTACTCTCCTTGCCGGCCGCAGGCAACCATGAAAGCTGGCGTCCGGGGTCGGAATCGATTGCATCCCAACAGAAAATGAATTTCGAACACGCAAATGTCAAGAGGCAAATACGCCCGCCGGCGGTGATAAATCGCCTATGCGCCCACGGTCTGTTTAAAACGGCATCTTTTCCACCGGCCGACGCTCAGGGACGTACTCATGGGAGATGCTGCCCTCGTTCCAGGCCTTGGAGACATAGAGGTTGCAGTAGCAGCTGCCGTATTGGGCCACATCCGGGCCGCGATAATCACAGGGACATATGATGTCGCGATCTGCCGCCTTGTTTCCTGAAGCCAGCCGGCAGGGACATACCATGTACCCATATCGTTTCTTGTTGGTCAAAAGCGCTTCGAGCAGTTCCCTGACTCGCAGGGAATCCTTGCTGAAAAAATATCCTTTTGGTTCCTGGGCCTTTTTGAGCATCTCGTATAGGGTTTGTACGTCCATTACAGTCCCAGTGCCTCCTTGATTTCGGCTTCTTTGAACCCGACAATGACTTTCTGGCCGATGATGATCGTGGGAAAGGAGCACTTGGGGTTGAATTTTTTCACATCGTCCAAAATGGCGGCGCGCTCCTCGCCCTCGAGAAGATCCACATCCACGAAATCATATTTGACGGTGCAATCTCCCAGTAGTTTTTTGGTTGCCTTGCAGTGGCTGCAGGTACTCAGCGAATAAATTTTGACGGGTTCGGTAGCCATGACAGATATCCTTTCCTTAAGAGGCCTGAATTGACAAAGATGCCGCTTCCGTGGAAGATCTTCCAGTAGTTGATTCACCGGCAGGTGAGAGGCCTCGGTTGTGTAAAAATTCGAAGTGTTTTATGCTATCCTATTTGATGGGGACATTCAACGACATTTTGGCCCCGGTCCTGCCGTTTCCATATCCAGGCACAATCTGGAAACAGCCGCCGCCGTATGGGGGGCAGTTTCCGGGAGCAGTCTCAAAGCTTTTAAGTCTTCGAAATCATCGATATCCCTAAGGGATGGCAGCAAAAAGCAACGACGGCCAATGGACGATAACCAGGCAAGGGTGTCGTCTTTGACCGTATCGCTTCCCCAGACGATACCCCGAAAGACATTAGGGGTAAAAGATTTCTTACGGAACCCTATCAGGTAGTAGCCCCCGTCGGTGGCCGGCCCGATGACGGTGTCGGTCTCGGTCAATGCCGAAAAGGCCGCGCTGAGGGTGTTTGGTTGAATCTGTGGGATGTCGGTACCAATAAGGATCAGGCGATCATAGCCTTGGGAAAATGTCTGTTCAAAAGCCCAGGCCATCCGAAGTCCCAAATCGGTTCCCACCTGGGGTATGAACCGGTGCCCGGCACCCAACCATGTTCGGATGGCAGGTTCCGATTCCGGCGGGTCAAAGCAGATCCAGCGATCATAGGATGCGCACATGATGACTGTTTCCAGTACATCCGCGACAAAGGCCCGGTACAAAGATGCAGCAGGTACATCCCCGATGGAGGCAGCCAGACGGGTTTTGACCTGTCCCGGCTGCGGGTCTTTGACAAAAACCAGGATTGCGGCCCGATCCTGGATCTGAGGAGAAATTGATATTTTATTAGAAACTATACTTGACATCTAAAATCTCTTTATTGTAAATGATAATCATTCTTGTTAGTTAATTTCTTCTATCAGGTAAAGCCTTTTTTTGAAATTGTCCTCGAATATTTCGATTTCTGATCAGGTACTGAGGACATGAAATGTTTTATTCAACCAATCTTTCCACGAAGGAGGGAATTATGGAAAAGGTTAAAACTGCCGAAAAGAAGGCAGTGGATGTCAGGGAGCTTACCATTTGTGAGGCCACGGCTCAAATGCTTGAAAAGGCCCGCCGTGACGGGGTGGAGACCGCATTTGACCGGGCGATGGCCATGAAAGCCTGCCCCATCGGGGCCGATTCCGCATGCTGCAAACATTGTTCCATGGGACCGTGCCGGCTCAACAGCAAGGATCCATACGGCAAGGTAGGGGTCTGCGGGGCGAGCATCGACACCATTCAGGCTCGAAACTTCGGCAGGATGGTCGCCTCCGGCGCTGCGGCGCACACGGATCACGGTATGAGCATGCTGGAGTTGTTCCGGGAGGTGGTAAACGGCCACATCACGGATTATGAGATCAAGGATGTCCACAAGCTGGAAACCGTGGCAAAGTCTCTCGGCATTGAAATTGAAGACCGTTCGGTCAAAGAGATCGCCACCGACTTGTACCGTGAACTGGAACGGACCTACACCCAGGTGGAGGGCGAAATCCCTTTTGCCAAGCGGGTGCCGGAAAAAACGCTGGAATTGTGGCGCAAGCTGGGAATTGTACCCCGGGGCGCCATGCGTGAAGTCATGGAGATGATGCACCGCACTCATATGGGCGTGGACCAGGAATACAACAATATCACCAAGCAAGTTAGTCGTACGGCGCTCTCCGACGGCTGGGGGGGCTCGATGGTGGCCACGGAGATTTCCGACATTTTGTTTGGCACCCCGTCGCCGGTGGCCATCGAAGTCAACATGGGCGTGCTCAAGCAGGATCAAGTCAACATCATTGTTCACGGCCATGAGCCCAATCTGTTTGAGTCCATGATCGTCTCGTGCTCGGAAAAGACCCTGGTCGAAGCGGCCAAGGCCGCCGGTGCCAAGGGAATCAACTTGGTGGGGATGTGCTGCTCGGGGGCTGAGATGCTGGTGCGCCACGGCATTCCCCATGCCGGAAACTTCATGTCCACCGAGGCGGTGCTGGTCACCGGCGCCGTAGATGCCATGTGCGTGGATGTGCAGTGCATCAAGCAGGGGCTGGTCAAGGTGGCCGAGTGCTACGGGACTCACCTGTTTACCACCAATCCCAGGTGTCATATCGAAGGGGCGACCCATATCGAATTTCACGAGCACGATCCGAGGGCTTGTACCGATGAGATGGTCATTCGGGCCATCACCCGCTTCAAGAACCGTCACCTGCCTATCGAAATTCCAAAGATCGTGAACACCGGCGTACACGGTTTTTCCCATGAATACATCCAGTACATGCTCGGGGGCTCGTTTAGGGGCAGCTATGTGCCGCTAAACGACAACATCATCAATGGCCGGATCCGTGGTGTGGCCGGCGTGGTGGGCTGTACCAACCCTCGGGTCAGACAGGACTGGGTGCATGTGGAACTGGTCAAGGAACTGATCAAAAACGACGTGTTGGTGCTTCAGACCGGCTGCAGCCAGATCGCTTTGACCAAGGCGGGGCTAACCAGCCCCGAAGCGGCCGTGCTGGCCGGCCCCGGCCTCCGGGAAGTTTGCGAGACCGTAGGAATGCCGCCCGTGTTGGGCATCGGGTCTTGTGTGGATAACAGCCGGATTCTCATCGCTGCATCTGAAATGGTGCGCACCGGCGGACTGGGCAACAGCATCGCCGATCTACCCGCAGCCGGGGCCGCCCCCGAGTGGATGAGTGAAAAGGCCATCAGCATCGGCCAGTATTTCGTAGCCTCGGGGGTCTACACGGTCTTTGGGGTGACCTTTCCCATCGTCAAGGAAACCAAGTTTTACGACCTGCTCTTTGACGGATTGGAAAAACAGGGTTTGGGCAAGTGGGACTTCGTCGTGGATCCCTATGAGATGGCTCGCAAGATGATTGCCCACATCGACAAAAAACGCAAGGCTCTGGGTATCGATAAGGCCCGGGAGCGAAAACTCATGGATATGGCCTCCCGCCGGGAGATGGAAGCGGCCTGATCCGCCTGATCTTATTTGGGCCGCCACCCAGGCGGCCGATGGCCCCAACGAAAACGGAGTCTTTCCCAAGGCTCCGTTTTTTTTATGCCGTCCCGGGAAAATGGAGTCCCGGATGATCGTCGAGAAACCGGTATAACGTGGCCCGCCCCACCCCGAGGAGTTTGGCGGCTCTGGATTTGTTGCCTCCGGTTTGGCCAAGGGCGGCGATGACGGTTTCGGCATCTAGTTTTCGGACCGGCCCAGGGCGAAATGTCGGCTGCCTGTTCTGTCTTAGCTCCAGGGGAAGATCCCTTGGGGAAATGGTGGTTGTCGCGCATTTGACGATGGCGTACTGGATGGCGTTTTGCAGTTCCCTGACGTTTCCCGGCCAGGGATAGTCCATCAGAAGCGAGATGGCCTCCCGGGTGATGCCCAGGGGCTTTTGGTCAGGACGTTTGCCGGCTTGGCGCAGAAAATGGTCCGCCAGAAGGGGGATGTCGGTCTTGCGCTCGCGAAGAGGCGGCAGGAGGATGGGAATCACGTTTAGCCGGTAGTACAGATCGTCTCGAAAACGGCCCGCAGCCACCTCTCGCTTGAGATCCTTGTTGGCGGCGCTGATCACCTTGACGTTTACCTTTACGGTTTTCTCCCCGCCCACGGGCTCGAAGCTGCCCTCCTGGAGAAAACGCAGCAGCTTGACCTGGATGGGTTTGGTCAATTCCGCCACTTCGTCCAGAAAGATGGTGCCGCCGTCGGCTAGCTCGAAGCGCCCTTTTTTATTTCGGATGGCATCGGAAAAAGCCCCTTTGACATGCCCGAAGAGTTCGCTCTCGATCAGCCCTTCGGGAAGGGCGCCACAGTTGATGGGAACAAAGGGGCCGTTGCCTCTGGGGCTTTCGTGGTGGATGGCGCTGGCGACCAGTTCCTTTCCTGTTCCTGTTTCCCCGAAGATATGCACCGGATAGTCGTAGCCGGCGACATCCCGGATCTGCTGAAATACCTGTAGCATTTTGATGTCTTGGCCGATGATGCTGGAAAAACAGCACAGGTTGCCGGCCCGGATCTGCAGGTAGAGCAAGTCGGTGACATCGGCAAACGAGGCCAGCACGCCAAACAGGTGTCCCTGTTCGTCGTTCATGGCCGTGACTGTCATTTCAATGTGTCGGGGCACTCCCGTTTTGGTCGGGATATTGACCAGGTATTCGCAGGGTTGGGTGATAAACGGCTGTTGACTGCAAAACGAGCAGCGCTCCCCGCAAAAGGGGGTGCCGAAGACCTCGTGGCAATCCCTTCCCAGAACTTCCTGACGGCGGTATCCGGTGATCCGTTCGGCCTCCTTGTTGAAGAAAAAGATGCGCCTTTCCAAATCATGGGCGATGATCCCTTCCTTGAGATTGTCGAGGATACGGGATAGATTTTGAGGGTTGGCGGTCAGCCGTTCCATGGTCAAACCGGTGCGTGTCCTTTCTCGCCTGGCCGTTGGCCTCAGCTACAATGGTTCATTTTTTCCAGGGCCAATATCAAGGCCTGTGTTCCCATTTGCGCACCGCCGTTTGCCGCCACCTCCTGGTAGAGTTGTTCCGCCAGGGCCAGACCGGGCAGACGGATTCCCATGCGGGTGGCTTCGGAAAGGGCGATGCCCATGTCCT
This sequence comes from Desulfobacterales bacterium, assembly GCA_046704125.1. Taxonomy (GTDB): domain Bacteria; phylum Desulfobacterota; class Desulfobacteria; order Desulfobacterales; family JBJKSK01; genus JBJKSK01. Next base: position 7,130 of record JBJKSK010000240.1, read on the forward strand.
TGATGAAGTGCGCCACGAAAAATCCCGGAGCCATGTCCCGCTTGAGGATCCGGGGGGCCAGGTTTTCCAGCGACCAGCAGGCCGCAGCCCCTCCCCGGATGCTGCTGAGCATCGTGGGCAGATCCAGGCCGGCTTTGGATCCATAGAGCAGGCTTTCACAAACCCCGATCATGGTTCCGGCGATCACGATCTGGTTACACATCTTGGTATGTTGGCCGTTTCCCGGCCCGCCCTGGTAGACGATGTTCTGGCCCATAACGGCAAGCAGGGGGGAAATGGCTTCAAAGGCCTCTTTTTCGCCGCCGACCATGATGGATAATTTGGCCGTGCGCGCACCGACATCTCCACCGGATACCGGTGCATCCACGGCCGATACCCCTTGTTTGGCCGCTGCTTGGTGAATCTCCACGGCCAGGCTGGGCTCTGTGGTGGTCATGTCCGCCACGATGGCGCCCGGCCGGACTCCGGTGAGAATGCCGTCCTGGCCCAAATAGACGGCTCGCACATCGGCCGGAAATCCGACCATGGTAAAGACCACGTCGCTATTTTCAGCCACTTCCCGGGCGCTGGTGGCCCATCGGGCGCCGGCTTCAACCAGGGGCCGGGCTTTTTCTCGGGTGCGGGTAAAAATGGTGGTGGGAAAGCCTTGGTCTATCAGGTGCTGACACATCCAACGCCCCATCACCCCGGTGCCAATCCATCCAATGCGTGTCTGGGTGTCGATTTTGATCATTTGTCATTCTCCTTGAGCCGTTAAAATGCTATGAACGATAATACTCTATATTCCAATCTCTTTTAACAGATTGGGTTGGGTTTCGACAACGGGAATCGTTTTTCTGGAGCCGATGCCACGGCCGCCGTCTTGATGAGCCTGAAGGATGCCGGGGCAAGGCTGCCTTTATTGCTTGACAAACCGTTGCAACCGAATATGGTATGGCCCCAA
>JBJKSK010000241.1:0-5280 GCA_046704125.1 Desulfobacterales bacterium
TTCCTGAAAATCGGCATCTCGTTCTACCAGTCCGATGAAATCCGCCGGATCCATCAGGGCGGCCGCATCGACTTCAACTTCATCAGCCGGTTCGGAATCGGTTTTCTGTCGAGCTTTCTGGTGGCGGAAAAAATCGTGATCCGGACCCGCAAGGCCTCCGGACCCGGACTCCAGGTCACCATCACCGATCTGCACGATTACTTCGATATCCGGCCGGCCCGGACCGGACTGCCCGTCGGCACGGAGGTGACCCTCTTCCTGCGGGAGTCCGCCATCCACTACTGCCGGCGCCTGGAATACATCGGCTATCTAAAGACCAACATCCGTTTTTTGACCGTTCCGGTGCTGCTGGTGGACGACCGGGGGCGGAAGACACGCATCGGCAAGGAGCGGTTGGCCTACGATGAAAACGAAGCGCCGGGCCGGTGCTTCATCGCGCGGCTGCGCTTCCGGCATGCCGAGGGATGGGTGATGGCCAAGGCCCGGGGCCATCTCCGGCCCCTGTGGGACCTGGAAAAAGCCCGGGGCGGGGTTTCCATCTTTCAGGACGGGATTTTCGTCACCCAGGCCGAAAACCTCCTGCCCGAGGGCGCGAGGGATCACGTGGTGGGACGGATCAACCTGACCGGGCCGGATCGATGTGAGTTGAGCATGGATCGCAACCGGATCTTCTGGACGGAGGCGATGCTTCGGCATGTAAAAAAGCGATTGCTGGAGGGTCTGGTGGAGGTGACCAACGCCTGTCTTGCGGCGCTCGACAGAGAAGAGGTCCCGGATCCGGCCCGTGGTAGGATCGTCGGGAAGCTGGCCGATTTTTTCGACTTCAACCAGATGGACGACGCCATGCACCGCCGTGTTGGAAAACCGGTGCGGGATATGATCGAAAAGCGATTCCGGGATTTTGCCCGGACCCATTTCTCCTACACCGTCGCCGCTGACGGCGGCGCGGCCGCGGACGGATACAACGAGGCCTGGCAACGCCGCATCCTGGCCACGTTCCGGAAGCCATCCGGCGTGCAATCGCCCATCGCCCATTGAAACGGGTACGCCCTGCCTTCCCCGACGCTTCGGCATCCTGGGCTTCACGGACTTTCCGGGCCGGATCGTCAGGCATGAAGCAAGACTCGGGGCTGTCTATGTTTTTCGCCTTTCTTACAGGGCTTTTACGGCTCTTTCGATCCTTGAAAGCCCTTCTGCCAGAACCGATCTCGGGCAGGCGATATTGATGCGCTCGATTCCTTCCCCTTCCCGGCCGAAGATATACCCTTCGTCCAACCAGATCTTTGCCTTTTCCAGCATGAATTTTTCCAGGGATCCGGAATCCATCCCGAGTTTCCTGAAATCCATCCACACCAGGTAGGTCCCTTCCGGCCGGATCACCTCCACCATGGGTAGTCTTTCCCGGACATATTCCACAAGAAAGTTCAGATTGCCCTCCAGATATTCCAGAAGCTCATCCAGCCACTCTTCCCCTTTGGTATAGGCCGCCTCCAGAGCGGTGATGCCGAAAATATTCTGAATGACCGAGAGATTGCTTTCCAGCACATTGAGAAACCGCCTGCGCATCAACGGATCCTGGATGATGATGGCCGAGGTCTGGAGTCCCGCCAGGTTGAAGGTCTTGCTGGGGGCGATACAGGTGAGGCAATTGCGCTCCCAGCCCCTGGATGCCAGGGCAAAGGGGGTGTGTCTGCTGCCCTTGAAAACCAGGTCCGAATGGATCTCGTCGGATATGACCAATACCTTATTTCTCAGACAGATTTCACCCAGGCGTTCCAGTTCGTCCCTTGTCCAGACCCTGCCCACCGGGTTGTGGGGGCTGCAGAGAATCAAAATGTTGGCCCTGGGGTCCGAAGCCTTTTGCTCCAGGTCCTTAAAGTCCATGTGGTATTTTCCGTTTTCAAGCTTCAGCGGATTTTTTTCAATCTGGCACCCGTTGTTGATAATGGCCCTGAAAAACGGATAATACACCGGGGTCTGGACAATGACCTTGTCGCCGGGCTGGGTGAAGGCCCGGACCATCATATTGATGCCGGGCACCACACCGGGGCTGAACACGATCCATTCCCTTTGGATCTCCCACCCGTGGCGCTTCTTTTCCCAGTTGACGATGGCGTCGAAATACGAGTTCCCGGGCACGGAATATCCGTAGATTCCCTGTTGGGCCTTCTCCACCACCGCTTTCAAGACCGGTTCCGGCACCTCGAAGTCCATATCCGCCACCCACATGGGCAGCACATCCGGATCCCCCAGGTCCCATTTATAGGAGTTGGTTCCCCGCCGATCAATGATCCTGTCAAAATCGTATTTCATTGCACCCCCTTTTGAAAAGCGCTGGATATTTTTTTAACTTTTTATTACAATGATAATTATTTGTCAATAAAAAATCCTGCTTGATGATAAACTTTTATCATATGAAAAGGACAAGCTTATGATTGAAACAAAGAGCATCCAATCTGGCGCCATACACCAGTTCATCCCTCTTGTACAATTCCTCGGCGCCTTTTTCGGAGAAAATTGTGAAGTTGTCCTGCATGATGTCACCCAGAAGGAAAAATCCATTCTGGCCATCGCCAACGGCGAAAACATATCCGGACGAAAAATAGGAAGCCCCCTCACGGACCTGGCCTTGAAATTTCTAAAGGAAAAGGAATACCAGCGCCGGGACTGGGTCATGGGCTACACCACCCGGTCCAGGGACGGCAGCCCCCTTCGTTCGGCCACCTATTTTATCCGGGACCGGGAAGGAAACCTTGCGGGAATACTCTGCCTGAACATGAACCTATCGGATCTTATGAAGGCAAAAGATTCCATTGACCGGATGGCCGGGGCGTTTTCCGGGCCTTGCCAGGACCCGGCAGCCGATGGATCCCTCACCGAAAATTTTTCCAGCACGGCAGAGGATCTGACCATGGACATCATTGGCCAGGCCATTGCTGAAAAGTCTTTGCCTCCGGACCGCATGACGGCGGATGAAAAAATCGAAATGGTGCGGACACTCAACCAACGCGGGGCATTTCTGCTCAAGGGCTCTGTCCGGATGGTGGCCAGACACCTGGCATCCTCGGAACCCACCATTTACCGCTATCTGAAGAAAGTCAGATCCGGCTCCTGAAAAAATGCACCGAACCCTATCCGCCGGCGGTTCTAACCAACCGGCGCCACTGAATAAATGGATCATAAATGGGTCAGGTCTGCTCTTGACTCATTAGAGTGAGTGTTGTAATGATCATTTATGGCAAGACCACTGCGCATAGAATATCCCGACGCCTGGTATCATGTGGTGAATCGAGGGCGGCGCGGGGAACAGGTGTTTGAATCCAAAGATGATTGTGTACTGTTCATTGAACTCTTGCAGGAAGCTGTTGAGCTTTTCGCATTGAGGGTGAGCGCTTATTGCCTGCTGGGCAATCATTATCATCTGTTGGTTCAGACGCCGGATGCCAATTTATCCAGGTGCATGCGCCACATCAACGGCGTCTATACGCAGCGGTACAACAGCCGGCATTCACTGGACGGCCAGCTGTTCCGAGGCCGGTACAAAGCCATCGTGGTATCCCAGGATAGTTATTTGCTGCAACTGGTTCGCTATATTCACCGGAACCCAATCCGAGCCGGCCTGGTGGATAAAGCCGAGCATTATGCCTGGTCAAGCCATAAAGGCTATTTATCCAATGCCAAGAGATGGGCCTGGTTGCACAAACAATTCATTTTGTCCATGCTCGAAAAGCAGCCGCAACAAAGGGCAAAGAGATACCGAGCCTTCATGGCAGAGGATGAAGACGATACCTTGCTGCGTATCATGAGTCTGAAAAAGCAGGCACCCATTCTTGGGGACAGCGAGTTTGTTGACCGGCTTAAAAGCCGTTTTTTTGATGAAAAGCGGCACATTGAAGTTCCCGACGCAAAACGGCTCGCCCCGGAAATGGCCCGGATCAAGTCGGCCATCTGCCAATATTACGGAATCGATGAAAGCCGGCTATACTACACAAAAAGAGCTGTTTTTAATGAGGCGAGAGCCATGGGGTTGTACCTTTCACGGCATCTCAGAGGGGATTCTCTCAAAACTGTTGGGACGCAATTCGCAATTGATAATTACAGCACCGTCAGCACCGTAATAGAAAGATTCAAGGCCAGGCTCCAGTCGGACCGGTCTCTGGCACGTAGAGTGGCCCAGATTCGGCAGATCATAATGGGTCAGGAGCAGGCCTGACCCTTCATTGTCAGGCACAATATGTTGTGCTGATTTTCCCTTGACAACCTACAATACTGGCATATCCTTTCTCTTAAGAAGCAAGTTCCTATCGTTTTAGCTGATACTCAAAAGTCGATCCTTGCGATGCCAGAGAAGCAGGGCACTGCGCCCTAATCCCCCGCGCAAACGAACCCACCTGTGCCCTGACCAAAGGCAGAACCTATCGACCCATGAGAAGCTCCCTGAGCGCGATACGCCGGGCGTATCAGCGCTACGGTATCCCACTCCTGTCGAAGACGGGCCGCGCGACCCTTGCGAAGCAATTCGCTGGCCGCAAGTCCGCGATCATGGCGGTCATCGCGCACCGGTTGAAAACAGAGATCCCATAGGTGCCGGACAATGCTGACGGGCTCCGGCAGCTTGCGGTGATTGCCGCCGCACCATCCTTTGCCGTCCTCGATTCGGCGCAAAAATCGGCGGTAACGGCAAAAATCGGCGCATGGCGGCGTACGATACTCGGCGGCATGACCGCGACGGCGACCGCGAAGCTCGCGACATCCCCCGAAACGCTTGCCAGGTTCGTCGGCCCGGCCGCAAATATACAGCATGTTCAACGCGTCCTTGACACGGTAGCCGGCACCACGCGGCTGGAACGCTTCGATGCCGCGTACCGCTTGCGCGAAGCAGCCATCGGCGAAGCAGTGCCGCCAGGGTTCACGTCCATGATCGACGCCGTCCTGCGGCACACAAGGGTCTCGCAGAGATCAAGGCAATCAAGGGGAAGTACGGGTCAGTCAGACAAAAAGCGATTTATGCGATTGACATTGCGAAAGCTTCTATAACCAACTACTTAGGCATGGAATGTCCAACTAAACGCATGCTTTTTCAGTTCACTACTGAACCTAAGTCTTCAACAGAAATCAGTCAATTTCAATGTCTCAGGAAGGAATGATGAACTCCATAGGATGCACGGCAATTAGTGAGGGCATGCGTAGTTACAAAATTCGGCTCTGGCTGGTGCCCCGACTCATGCTGTATGGCACGTCAAACACGATTTGAACGGGGTGAAATGCGGGGTTCCTACC
>JBJKSK010000242.1:0-3091 GCA_046704125.1 Desulfobacterales bacterium
GCATTTGGGAAAACAGGGAGAGGATCTGGCCGTACGCTGCCTGAAAAAAAAAAGGTTACCGCATCCTGGAGCGCAACTACCGAAACACCATCGGCGAGATCGACATCATCGCCAAAGACCGCGGCACCCTGGTCTTTATCGAGGTCAAGGCCAGAGCCAGCACCCGGGCCGGTGCCCCGAAAGCATCCGTGACCCGGCAAAAGCAGCGAAAGATTTCCATGGTGGCCCTGGCCTATCTCAAATCGATGCGACAAAGCGGCAGCAGCGCCCGTTTCGACGTGGTTTCAATCATTACCAGCGCCGATCCGCCCCTTATCGAACTGATTCAAAACGCCTTTGAACTGGCCTACCCTTGAAAGTATTTTTCTTGATTTAAATGAACGAAGCATCCGATCCATTTCCGACTTCAAAGCCAAACGAAGCAGCAGGGGCCACCGGGAAGCTGTTCGTCGTAGCCACCCCCATTGGCAACCGCAACGACATCACGCTGAGGGCCCTGGAGATTCTGGGAACCGTCGACCTGGTGGCGGCCGAGGATACGCGCACCACGGGGCGTTTTCTGGCTGGACACGGGCTCCGGCCGAAATTGGTGTCGTATCATGAACACAACGAGGAAAAACGCAGCATCGAGTTGCTCGATCAACTCAAAACCGGCGCGTCCATTGCCCTGGTCTCGGATGCGGGAACCCCGACGGTTTCAGATCCAGGCTACCGGCTGGTTTGCGCCGCCATTGCCGCAAGCATCGACGTGGTGCCGATTCCCGGCGTGTCTGCCGCCGTGGCGGCACTAAGCGTTTCGGGGCTTGCCACGGATGCCTTTATCTTTTTGGGGTTTCTTTCCAAAAAGGCCGGGAAACGCCGGGAGCAGCTCATGGCCCTGGTCCAGGAAGGGCGCACGATGATTTTTTACGAGTCCCCCAACCGGATATCGGCGCTGCTGGCGGAAATGCTGGCGGTTATGGGGCCACGGAAAATCATGGTTTCCCGAGAGATGACCAAGCGCCACGAGGAGTTTTTCCGGGGAACACTTCCAGAGGTCATCGCTGACATCGACCATCGTCCCAGTCTCAAAGGCGAATTCACCCTGGTGGTGGCCGGTGTGGACAAGACCGAAACATCTGGCAGCTATTGCCACGCGCTCGAAACACGGCTGGCCGGCTCATCAAGCCCGCTTTCTGAAATCGTCAAGCAGGTGGCCCTGGAATACGGCCTTTCCAAAAAAACCGTCTACCAACAGGCCTTGAAACTCAAGGGGGGCCGCCCATCAAGTTCTTGAAAGAAAACTTTTTTACACTTTTTGGGCTTTTTCCCGCGCCCATACCGATAAGGAGTGGATAGATGAACAAACTCGATGCGATCTTTTCGCCCGAATCCGTAGCCGTGCTGGGGGCTTCCACCACCCCGGGCAAGGTCGGACACGATATTTTTGCCAACATCCTCAAAGGCGGCTACCAGGGCACGCTTTATCCGGTCAATCCCACGGCCCGATCGGTGCTTTCCGTGCGGGCCTATAAATCGATTCTGGAAATTCCAGACAGCATCGATCTGGCGATGATCATCCTGCCCCCACGGCTGGCCCTTCAAGCCGTTTCCGAAACCGTTGAAAAAGGCGCCAAGGGCATCGTCATCGTATCGGCAGGATTCCGGGAAGTCGGCGCCGAGGGTCTGGAAATCGAAAACCGAATCGCGGCCATGTGCCGGCAAGCCGGCATCCGCCTGGTGGGGCCAAACTGCCTGGGAGTGATCAACCCCTTGAGCGCCGTGCGCCTCAATGCCAGCTTCTCGGCCCGAATGCCCGAGGCGGGCAGCATTTCCTTTATCTCCCAAAGCGGGGCGCTTTGCACGGCGGTTTTAGACTTTGCCGCCGATCGGAATTTCGGATTTTCCAAATTCATTTCCACCGGCAACAAGGCCGACGTGGACGAACTGGACCTGCTGCGCTACTTTCACCAGGACCTGGATACCAAGGTGATCATGATCTACCTGGAAGAGCTTCGACGCGGCCCGGAATTCATCCAGACCGTCAAAGAAATCACCTCTGGGGACCGGCCCACTCCGATTCTGGCCATCAAAAGCGGCCGCACCACCGAAGGCGCCAAGGCCGCGGCTTCCCACACCGGATCGCTGGCCGGGTCCGAGGCGGTTTACGACGCCATCTTCGAACAATGCGGCATCATCCGGGTGGATTCCATCGCGGAGCTGTTTGACTTTGCCAACGCCTTTGCCTACAAAAGCGAAACCTCTTTGGGAAAACTGATGCGAAAGATTCCCAACGGCAACCGGGTGGCCATCGTCACCAATGCCGGAGGCCCCGGCATCCTGGCAACGGACATGACCATGTCTTCGGGGCTTCAACTGGCCGCCTTCAGCCAGGAAACCCAGGAAGCTTTAAAAAGCCATCTTCCCGAGGCGGCCAGCGTGAAAAACCCCGTGGACGTCATCGGAGACGCCGCCCAGGATCGTTATGAAAACGCCCTGGAAGCCGTCATCAACGATCAAGGCGTCGACGGCGCCCTGGTGATTCTCACCCCCCAGTCCATGACCAACGCCCTTGCCACCGCCCAGGCCATCGTGCGCATCGCCAGGCGCTCCCAAAAGCCGATCCTTTGCTCGTTTATGGGCATCATCGACGTGTCTGCCGGTGTCAAATATCTGCAGGAGCAGGGATATCCGGTCTACACGTTTCCCGAAAACGCCGCCAAGGCCTTCGGTGCCCTCTACCGCTATTCCCAGTGGCTCAACCGTCAGCACCTGGCTCGATTTACCCTGAAACATGACAAGGATCAGGCCGCCGACGTCATCGACGACGCCATCCATTCCGGAAAGACGTACTTGGGCGAGCTCGAGGGTCTCGATATTCTCAAGAGTTACGGATTCCAGACCCTTTTGACCGAGCTTGCCACCGATGCGGACCAGTGCGTGGCCATCGCCGAAAAAATCGGTTTCCCCGTCGTGATGAAAATTGTCTCGCCCCAGATCGTTCACAAATCCGATGCGGGTGGCGTCAAAATCGGTATCCAGAATCCCGAGCAAGCCCAAAAAGCCTTTGATGCCATCATCGCCAACGCCCGTTCCTACAGCCCTGATGCCC
>JBJKSK010000243.1:0-10765 GCA_046704125.1 Desulfobacterales bacterium
GAGAAAAAGGGGGCAGACAGGCAGTGGGCCATTGGGGATGAGCGTTATTGGTTGGAGATCAAGGATCAGGATTCCGGCAAATTGGATTATCGTTCCCAATTGGCCAAAGAGTTCCAGATCCCTGAGCCGTCTCCAGGCTCCAGCACCACGGTCACGCTCAGCATTCCCCCGGGGAAAATCGATTTAGGACAACATCGTCAAAATCAGGTAAGCTTCCGGGTACGAACCTCCAGAATCGCACTAGGTGCAAGGACATTTCTGGTTTGCGCGGCCTGCCCCATTGAAAACCTGGAAAACGAATTCTGGGACACGATCATTGGCGTTGTCGGCGGTCTGCTCTTTTCAGGCCTCCTGTTGATGGCCATCAGCTATGTGATGGCCGGGTTCATCCTTAAACCGGTCCGGATGATCAGCGATCAGGCCCGGGATATCAGCGAAAAGCACCTGGACCGAAGAATGCCGGTATCCGGCAGCCACGATGAATTCAACACCTTGGCGCAAACCCTCAACAAGGTTTTCGACCGCTTGCAGCACGCCTTTTGGCGACAAAAAAGACTGCTGGCCGATGCGTCCCACGAATTGAAAACACCTCTGACCATCATGCGGTTGGCCCTGGATGAACTGCCCTGCAGCCAAGACTCGTCCAGCTGGGATCGGCAATCGCTTTGCCGCGAACGGATGACCGAACAGGTGCTGCGCATGGAGCGGCTCGTAAAGAGCCTGTTGGATCTATCTTCCCTTGAAATCGAGGCAACGGCCGCAAAAGATCCGATAAATCTGGTTGACCTCTTGGCTGGCTTGATCGCGGATTACCGTTTCATGGCCGAGCCACGTCACATCCACATTTCCGCCCAGCTTCCGCAACGGCTTGAAACACAAGGAGACGAGGAGAAACTCAACAGGGCGTTTTCCAACATTTTGGACAACGCCGTCAAATACAACATAGATGGGGGACAGATTCAAGTGACCGGCGAGTCGTCCGGAGCCGGTCCGACGATCACCGTAAGCAACACCGGTCCGGGGGTCCATGAATCGGAAATTCCAATGGTGTTTGATCAATTTTACCGGGTTGACCCGTCCAGGGCATGGCGACACGGCGGCTCGGGTTCCGGCCTGGGTTTGGCCATCGTGAAGCGGATTGTTGAACTCCATGGGGGAAAGGCAGCATTTGAAAGCCGGCAAGGCAGTTGGACCCGGGTAACCGTGCGTCTGCCCCGGTGCTCGGTGTAGAAAGACCCACGGAAAAAATTTCATCGGCATTTTGGACCGCAAACCCGACACCTTGACCGGTTATGGCGAGTTGTGCGTCCTGTTTAGTGCCGTGTCATGGAGCCAGCGGCTGCAAAAACGGGTGAAAACATATTGACTGTATCTTGGTTTTTTTCTATATTAATAGAAGTTTTCTCTTAAGGCCAACCGCTGATACGGATTAACGCATCGCAAGAATATCATCCGACAATCGACTCCAGATGCTGAGGCGCCTTGACTCCAGCAAAATTTCCTGGCCAAAAGAAGATCCCCGTTCCAAATCCTTGAGGAAGGTCGTTTTTCAAGCAGACGGGCTTTCAAGATTCGCCTCCCTTTAAAAGGTTTGGCGAAATTTTTTGTATCGCCATCGCAGGATGTGCGATGCGGCATGAACCGTCAGCCTCTGTAAGCTAACGCCAATCAAGGTTGGGCAACAGGCCTTCGATTTTTCAATAAATCGACGACCATGGTCTTGAATCGCTTAAAAAATTAGGATGAAAAAATAGGCATGACACCCCCCATAATCGGCGTAAGCCAAAGTATCGAGAGAGTCAGAAACCTGATTACACACGTCGCCGATACCGATTTGAATACAGTCATTACCGGAGAAAGCGGTGTGGGCAAAGAAGTGGTGGCCCAAAATCTGTACAACCTCTCTCCACGCAAGGGCAAACCGTTTGTGAAAATCAATTGTGCCTCAATTCCCGAAGGCCTGTTGGAAAGCGAGCTGTTTGGCTACGAACGGGGCGCCTTTACCGGAGCCACCCGGCGAAAAAAGGGAAAATTCGAACTGGCCCACAGCGGCGTGCTTTTTCTCGACGAAATCGGCGAAATGTCCTTTGCTCTGCAGTCAAAGTTGCTTCATGTGCTGCAAAGCGGCGAATTCTCCCCCCTGGGATCCGAAAAAGAAATCACCACCGACACCTGGGTCATAGCGGCTACAAACCAAGACCTGGAAAAATCCGTGGAAAAGGGGCGATTCCGAAAGGACCTCTATTATCGGCTAAATATCATCAACATTCACATTTCGCCTCTTCGGAGCCGACCCGAGGATATCCCGCCGATTATCATGTACTATATGAAAAAATATAGCACCCAGTTCGGGCGCAGCCCCACCCTGAAGCCCGACACGCCTGTCATGGACAGGCTGATACGGTATCACTGGCCGGGAAATGTGCGGGAAATCCAAGCGGTAATCATGCGGTATCTGCTCGTCGGTAATTGGGACGAAATTTTTGCTGAATTCACAAGGGCCGCAGCGACGGAGGGGAAAAAGGAGTCGGCGCCAGAAGGGAAAAATGGCGATACGCTCTTGGATTGGCTCCATGTCGATGAGAACATGGCCTTGGGTACTGATTTTTTTCTAAGGAAAATCAAGAAAAAGTCTTTGGAGCGAATCGAAAAAGAGGTGATCGGTTATGTTCTGGCTCAGACCGGATGGAATCGCAGCAAAGCCAGCAAAATATTAAAAATCAGCTATAAAACCCTGCTTTATAAGATTTCGGAACTCAACCTTTTGCCTCCGCCCGGTTTGGGCGACGTATATGAAAATATGAATTGAAATATGCATAACAGCCTTTTTCCCGCCCACCCCCCGGGAATCTTGCGACGGGAGGGTCAGCGTCCCATTTCGAGCGAAGAGAGGAATCCGGCCATAAGGCGGTCCAAAAAATGGACGAAATCGTGCAAGCGCTCAATATGATCCTGCAGACCATTCAATCCGAAATGGGCCCCGGGCTGTATAAAGCGCGGCGGCCCTGATCAATCGGGGATGGTCGGCCGCCGCCTCCTCAAACAAGCCGAGTTCCGCTGAAAAAGGTGCAGCGCAGGCCTCGATATTGGACATGCGGCAATGGATGGGCTATGGTTGATGGCAAAGGAAAGACACCCCCCAGACGACCCGGGAATGGAATTGGCCAGGACCCGGAGCATTATCAAATGACTATCCAGCCCAAGGGGTAATCCGGAAATGGTTCAATGAATGACACGAACCCCGAACTTCTGCTGGCCGAAGAGTTTGTTCAGCATACCAACTGCCATATTTTCCTGACGGGCAAGGCCGGCACCGGCAAGACCACCTTTTTGCAGACCATCCAGAAAAATTGCCACAAACGACTGGCGGTGACGGCCCCGACCGGCGTGGCCGCCATCAATGCCGGCGGCGTTACCCTGCACTCTTTTTTTCAGTTGCCTTTGGGCCCGTTTGTCCCCGGAAGCGAATCTCAATTCAATCAGCATCGGATGCGAAAGGAAAAAAAGAACATCATCCGCAGCCTGGACCTTCTGGTCATCGATGAAATCAGCATGGTACGGGCCGACCTGCTCGACGGCGTGGACAGCGTGCTTCGGCGGCTGCGCCGTTGCGGCCAGCCTTTCGGCGGTGTGCAACTGCTGATGATCGGCGACCTTTACCAATTGCCGCCGGTGGTCAAATCGGATGAATGGCAGATTCTGGAGAAGCACTACAACTCACCGTTTTTCTTCAGCAGCACCGCGCTGGGCCGGACCGAGTGGGTTCCCATAGAACTCAAGCATATCTACCGTCAGTCGGACCAACGTTTCATCGACCTGCTCAACGGCGTGCGCGACAACGCCTTGGATGGCACCGCCCTGGAAAAACTAAATGCCCGTTATATCCCCGATTTCACCCCAGGCGACGATCAGGGGTTTATCACCCTGAGCACCCATAATCGCAGCGCGGACGCCATCAACGATGTCAAACTGCACAATCTGCCCGGCAAAACCCGCCGCTTCGATGCCGAGGTGGAAGGCGATTTCCCCGAACATGTCTATCCCACCGCCGCCGCCCTGGAGCTGAAGCCGGGGGCTCAGGTGATGTTTATCCGCAACGACATGTCGGCCCCCAAAAGGTACTTCAACGGTAAAATCGGAACCGTCACCGGAATGAGCGAAGATGCCGTCATGGTTCGCTGTCCCGGCGAGACCGGCACCATCATGGTGGAAAAAGCCACCTGGGAAAACATCGATTACTCGATTGATTCCCAAACTGCCGAAATCTCCCAAAGGGTCATCGGCACCTTTCTTCAATATCCCTTGAGGTTGGCCTGGGCCATCACCATCCATAAAAGCCAGGGGTTGACGTTTGATAGAGCCATCATCGAAGCCGGGGCCGCCTTCGCCCATGGGCAGGTATACGTGGCCCTGAGCCGCTGCCGGACCCTGGAAGGCATCGTTTTGAGCACGCCCCTGACCCCGATGGCCGTGAAGCCCGATCCGGCGGTCCAGCGGTTCGGGACCCAGGTTGCCGATCATCTGCCCTCTTCCAGCCAACTCGCGGCGGCCAAATGCCGCTACCAGCAACACCTTCTGTTGGAGTGTTTCACCTTCGAAAGATTGGCCGGGCTGCTTGGCCGCATGGCCCGGCTGGTGCGGGGCAATGCAAAAGCAATTCAAGTGGGGGGAGACGGCGATATCTTCGAAGTCCGGAAGCGTGCCATGTCGGAAATTTGTGATGTCGGAGAGAAATTCAAACATCAGCTGGAGGGCATGTTCAACGATTCGGCCCAACCGGCGGCCGATCCAGCCATCCTGGAAAGGCTGACCAAGGCAACCGCCTATTTTGAGAATAAATTCAAGGCGATTCTTGTCCCTTACCTGATCGGTATCAGGGTGGAGACCGATAACCGGGAAATCCGTAAGCAGATCAACGACAACCTAAAACAACTCAGGGAAGAAAGTGCGGTGAAGCTGGCCGGAGTGCACGCCTGGCGGGACGGGTTTTCACCAGAACGCTACCTTCGGGCGCTTTCCACCGCAGCCATGGAATCCGGGCAGGTCAAGCAGCCTGCCTCCCGGCATCAGGCGGTGACCTATAGCGAGGCCGATGTCGGCCACCCCGAACTGTTTGAAACCCTGCGGCAGTGGCGCAGGCAAAAGGCAGCCGAGGAAGGGGTGGCCCAATACCTGGTGCTGCACCAGAAAACTCTGGTGCAGATCGCGGTACACCTGCCCATTTCCATGAAAGCCCTGAAGCAGATCAAGGGCATCGGCCCGCGCCTGGCGCAACGATACGGCCAGGAGTTGATGGAAATGGTGGCGGACTACCGCCGCAGGCACCCCATCAAAGAAGTGTCTCTGCCTAAACCTTGCCCCCTGCCCCCTTCACGCGAGGACAAACCGGTACCTGCCATAAAAGAAGATACCAGGCAAGTTAGCCTAAAACTGTTCAACCAGGGACGAACCATTGCCCAGATTGCCGTCGAGCGGGGCCTGGCCAGTTCCACCGTCGAAGGTCACATCGCCTATTTCGTATCCAAAGGCGAATTGGCCATCGGCAGGGTGTTGGCGGATGAAAAGCGGTTGATGATGGAAAAAACCATTGCCAAAAGGCGCCACGAGCCGTTGAAAGCGTTGAAAGCCCGCCTCGGCGATTCATGCTCCTTCGGTGAAATCAAACTAGTGCTGGCCCATTTGGAACATGGCGATCATTCTGGCCGGAAATGAGGACGTCGTGGAAATTCCGGCTGGATACGGAATTCAACAAGTAGTTTGGTAAGCGTGCGTTCCTGTCAAATGTTTAGCGCTGACCCCTCTCACTCCTTATGGACGGTTCGTTGGCTGAAGACCATCGGGGAAATCGATCGGAAACAGTGGGACAGACTGGCCTTGCCGGTGCCGTCGCCGCTGATGGAGTGGCAGTGGCTGCACCATCTGGAGGCCTCCGGGAGCATATCGCCCCGACTCGGATGGCAGCCCTGCCATCTGACGGTGTGGGATCAGCAGGATCTGATCGGTGCGGCGCCTCTCTATATCAAGACCCATAGCGAAGGGGAGTTCATATTCGACCATGGGTGGGCCCAGGTGGCTTTCCGGTATGGAATCCCCTATTACCCCAAGCTGGTGGGCATGAGTCCGGCGACACCGTGTGCCGGCTATCGATTCCTTACAAGTGATGGCATCGATCCAGGTACCGTGATACGCCGCATGCTGTCAGAGATCGACGGCTTTTGCCGACGCGAAGGGCTGTCCTCCTGTCAGTTGAATTTCGTGGACTGGCACTGGGCCTCCCGGTGGCTTTCTCATGGATTTGTCGTCTGGCAGCATCAGGCCTACCAGTGGCCAAATTTAAATTACGGTTCTTTCGCGGATTATCTTCGCTTATTTACTTCTTCCCACAGGCGAAACATCCGACGGGAGCGCTCCAGTATGGAGCGCAACGGCGTCGTCATCCGGGCGCTTTGCGGCGATGAAGTCCGCAGCGATACCGCAGAGGCCATGTACCGTTTTTATTTGAACACCAATGCCCGATACGGCCCGTGGGCGGCTCGATATCTCAACGCCGATTTTTTTGATCGCATTTTTAAGCACTATCGCCATCGAATGCTGCTGTTCGCCGCCCACAGAGGGACGTCCCCCCAGCCGATGGCACTTTCCATGCTGCTTGTGAAAAATAAGCACCTGATCGGCCGCTATTGGGGCTGCGAGAAACCCATGAAGGATCTTCATTTTAACATGTGCTTTTATGCGCCCATCGAATGGAGCATCCAAAACGGCATTCAAACCTTCGACCCGGGCGCCGGCTCTCCCCACAAAATTTATCGCGGTTTTGAGGCGGTTGCCAACATCAGCCTGCACCGGTTTTATAATCCCAGACTGAACCTGTTGTTCCGGCAGCTCATCGGCGAGGTCAACGAGAGTGTACAAGACAGAATCGACGCCTTGAACCGGCTGCTGCCGTTTGCCCGCAATCAGGGCCCCGGGCATCCATGAAGGTCTGCAGGGCTCTTCAAATCATTGAAAGGAGACCCACTTTCATGCCTCAAACAAGAAAAATCCGCAAAGTATTCGTTAGCAAGCCAACCATTGAAGGCGCCGGCGTCCACCTGCAACGGGTTTTTGGATTCAGCGAGGTCCCGCTGTTTGACCCCTTCCTGCTCCTCGACGACTTTCGCTCCAATGAACCGGAGCACTTCCTCAAAGGTTTCCCATGGCACCCCCATCGCGGCATCGAAACCATCACCTATGTGTTGAAAGGAGAGGTGGAACACGGTGACAGCATGGGAAACACCGGAATTATCGGCTCCGGGGATGTTCAATGGATGACGGCCGGAAGCGGCATTATCCACCAGGAAATGCCCAAGGGGGACGAAAATGGAAGCATGTACGGATTTCAACTTTGGGCCAACCTGCCATCGGTGGATAAAATGATGGACCCGCGCTATCGGGGTATCCAGAGTGGACAAATACCGGAAATCAAACTTCCCGGTGGAACAGCCATAAAGCTCATTGCCGGCGAGGTCGCGGGCGCTAAAGGCCCTGTCAAGGACATTGTGATTGATCCGGAGTATCTTGACGTGACGGTTTCTGAATATTCCGAGTTCACGCACCCCACCAAACCGGGCCATACGGTCTTTGCTTATGTCATCGGCGGACAGGGATATTTCTGCAAGGAAAAGGATTCCTTCACCTACGAAATAGAGGGCAAGAACTATTTTGATATCGATCGCACGCCCTTTGTAAGGGATAAATCCATTGTCTTATTTCACGATGGAGAAGAAATTTCGGTATCCACCGATAAGCAGCCGGTAAGGTTTTTTTTGATTTCCGGCAAGCCCATCGGCGAACCGGTCGCCTGGTATGGACCGATCGTTATGAATACGCAGGAAGAATTGCAGACCGCCTTTGAGGACTACCGAAACGGGACATTTTTGAAATCAGCCGGGCCTTGAGACAGGCCCCTGTTCCCGTCGGCCCCAAAAACCCGGCCCCAGACAAATCGCTTGGGTTTATCGGACCGTAAGTTCCCCTTTTTACGGTGAACCACACTTGTTTCCCAGAACGTTTTGAGCCAACGCGCCGAGTTGAGATGAACGAACTGGGCCTTTTTTTCTTTGCCCCTGCCGGGGCTTTCGAGCCCGAACAGTTCATGGTAATGCCATGAACTGTTTCTATCATTTAGTCAACAGAACCGAAAATGTGCCTTTACGAAATTTAATTCCCAATAACTAATTTGATTTTAAAGAATAAAAAGGCGATTTGGCTAAAATCGCCGGAACAGACAACATCGCTTGACAATCCATGTATTTTTAAATAATGGTACTACCACCAGTCTACAAATTCAATTCATATTTTGCGGCGCTTTAAGCACCCCTGCGGGCATACATTTTGGCACCACTGGCTGGGTTCAATAACAGCAGCGGCACGCGATGGCTCAGGCGAGCCGCATGAAAGATCGGCTCGAGGATGTTTCAGATCGCAAACAATCAGGAAATAACCGGTAATATGGCCTCTCAAATCGAAGCGGCCATCTTGGAACGCAGGCAGGCGCCGGGGGAAAGAATCCCCAGCGAAAGAAACCTTCAGGCGCTTTTCAAAACCGGTCGCGGCATGGTCCGAGAAGCCTTGCGGGAACTGAAGCAAAAGGGTTTGATAGAAGCGCGAAGAGGCGGCAAAAGCGGAACCTACGTCAAGCGGGTGGGCGCTCACGACGCCAGTCAACCCCTGGCCCTGATGATCAAACAGGGGGCCATAGACATCGCCGATCTCATCGAATTTCGCGAATCCATTGACCGGACCATCACCATCCTGGCCATTTCCCGAGGCGAGGATCGTGAGGCGGCGGAACTTCTAACCGGTGTTGCCAAACTCGAACAAGTGGGGTCGAGCCGGAGCCCTTGCCTGGCAAAGATTAAAGAGCTGGATCGAGCGCTGAACCTGAAGCTGGTTAAAATGACTAAAAACCCGCTTTTCGATTGGATCATGCAGACCGTTCAAATCAGCCTTGGCTCCTATGATTACGTGCTTTACGAGGATGCTTATTACCGGGAAAAAACGATCCGGAACTGGCGGGAGACCGCCGCTGCCATTGCCGACCGGGAGCCGTTGAAGGCGCTTTCCTTTATCGGCTACCATTATGTCTTGTTGAACCGGTGTATCCGCGAAAAAAAGGCCAAAAAACCGGAAACGACACCGTGAGAGTCGCAGTGCCTGCCACCAGCGGGTTGCGATGCAGCTACATTGAATCATTTTTTGACTGCATGGACGGCCATGCAAGGGGATGACCTATGGTTGAGAAACGTTTCGATTACATCATCGTGGGAGGGGGGTCTGCCGGCTGTGCACTGGCCAACCGGCTAAGCACCAATCCTTTCAACCGGGTGCTGGTGTTGGAGGCCGGACGCCCGGACTACATATGGGATATCTTTATCCACATGCCAGCCGGCCTGACGGTCCCGCTGGGCGACCGATTTTACGACTGGTGCTACGAGACGGAGCCGGAAGCCCACATGCACCAGCGGCGGATCTTTCACGGTCGTGGAAAAGTGCTTGGCGGCTCCAGCAGCATCAACGGCATGATCTATATCCGCGGAAACGCCATGGACTATGAAAAGTGGGCCAAAGACCCAGGCATGGGACACTGGGATTACGCACACAATCTGCCCTACTTCCAGCGGGCGGAAACCCGGCTCATCGGCGCCGACGGCTACCATGGCTTCACCGGTCCCCTGAAGCTGGAGACCGGCCCCTGCCAAAATCCGCTGTTTGCCGCCTTTTTCAAGGCCGTTGAGGAAGCGGGTTACCCGCTGACCGGGGATGTCAACGGCTACCGCCAGGAAGGCTTCGGGGCCTTTGACCGCAATATCTACCTGGGTCGTCGGCTCAGCGCGGCACGGGCCTACCTGCACCCGGTGACGGCCCGTCCCAATCTCACCATCATCTGCCGGGCCTTTGTCAAAAGAATTCTTTTCGAGGGCCAAAGGGCGGTGGGCGTTGAATTGGTCAAGGGTAAAGACAGGGCCGCCCGAAAGATTTACGGCGGCGAGGTCATCTGCTGCGGCGGAGCCATCAATTCCCCCCAGCTGCTGCAGCTGTCCGGGGTAGGCAACGCCGGCGAACTGCAGCGCATCGGCATCCGGCCGGTGCACGATCTGCCCGGGGTGGGTGAAAACCTGCAGGATCATCTGGAGGTCTATGTGCCGTATGCCTGTAAAAAACCGGTTTCTGTGTATCCGGCCCTGCTGTGGTACAACAAGCCCCGGTTGGGCTACCAGTGGCTTTTTAAACGAGGGGGGGCGGCGGCGACCAACCATTTCGAGGCCGGCGGCTTTATCCGCAGCAACCCGCAGGTTGCCTACCCCAACATCCAGTTTCACTTTCTCCCGGTGGCCATCCGCTACGACGGGTCTTCGCCGTCAAGGGGCCACGGATATCAGGTGCACGTCGGGCCCATGAACTCGGATGCCAGGGGATCGGTCAAAATCAAATCCAAAGACCCCCGGCAGCACCCGGCCTTGACCTTCAACTACCTGTCCACCACCCAGGATCGCCGCGAATGGCTGGAAGCCATCCGTTGCGCCCGGAACATCATGAGTCAGCCGGCATTTGAGCCGTTCAACGGCGGAGAAATCGCTCCTGGCCCATCGGTTGAGACCGACCAACAGGTGCTGGACTGGGTGGCCGCCGATGGGGAGACGGCCTTGCACCCATCGTGCACCTGCAAGATGGGAAAAGACCCCATGGCCGTGGTGGACCCGGACACCATGAAGGTCCACGGGCT
>JBJKSK010000244.1:0-4837 GCA_046704125.1 Desulfobacterales bacterium
CCACGAGGAAAGCGATAGACCGCATCGGTTTGTCCTGTTTTTCCGGCGGCCTCATCGGCGGCGGGCGGCGGATCGTAGTCGGGCCGCTCCGCGTCGGTTCCCGCCAGAAGCCCCGAGTAACTGGTCATGCGCCAGTTGCGGGGAATATGACCGCGAAATTCCCTGGCCGTCAGCAGTTGTTTGGCCGCGGCCGGCGAGATGGATCCGGCACCCGCACTGCTTGGGCTCTCCACCCGGATGGCGCCCCCCGAGCCATGGGCCAGGGCTTCCAGATCCTTCCGGATGGCCTCTTCATCCATGTCTTTGATGCAGCTTGCCGGCGGGTCACTGTTTCTATCCGGGTGCAGCAGCCAGGCCAGGGCCGAGCTTTCCGCCTTGTTCACCGGCCCCCAGGTGAGCACGCAGTGGTGCTTGGCCCGGGTCACGGCCACATAAAACAGCCGCAGGCGCTCGGCCAGATCCTCGACGGCAGCCAGGTTTCGGTGATCCGAAAGGCTCTGGGAGCCAAGATCCAGGCATGGTGAAAAGGGCGGGTCCGGATCATGAAACCACACGGGACCGGCATTGGAACGGCTGCCGGCCCAGGGAAAGGGAATGAACACCACCGGGTATTCCAGTCCCTTGCTCTTGTGGATGGTGACGATCTTGACCAGTGCCTCGTCGCTTTCCAGGCGAAGCAGCCGCTCATCGCCGGCTTGGGCCCCGTTTTGCTGGTCCGCCAGCCACCGCAGCAGCCGCTCGATGCCCGGATATTGGCCGGCGGCCTCCTGGAGCAGCTCGCCCAGGTGCATGAGGTTTGTAAGGCAGCGCTCGCCGTATGGCTGGCCCCGCAGCCTCTGGGGGATGGCCTCGCGATCCAGCAGGGTGAAAAAAGCCACCTGGAATCCCCGGTGAAGCCAAAGGCTCCGGTAGTTTTCAAAGCGTTCCCGCACGGCTTCCCAGTCGGCTTCCCGCTCGTCCAAAGAAAAAATCTCATCCGCGCGCCATCCCATCAGGTCGGTGGCCAAGGCGGTTTTCAGCCGGTTGTCGCTTCCCGGCTGGGCCACGGCGGAAAGCAGCCGCTGCAGGGCCTGGGCTTCAGAGGAATCAAACACGCTTTCCTGGCTCAAGCCGACACTGGCCACGTTTCGCGCTCGCAGGACGTTTTGCATCAACTGGCCATCCCGGTGGCTTCGAACCAGAACGGCCAGGTCTCCGGCCTCCAGGGGGCGATCGCCCAGGGTGGCCTGCCCCCGCTGCGAGAGGATCAACAGCCGGGCGATATGGTCGGCGCAAATCCCCGCGGCCGCATCCCGGGCGGCTCCCGCCGGGATGAAACCGTTTTTTGCCGCCGGGGCCATGGCGCTTTCCAGAAACCAGAAGTGCAGCGCCGCCGGCATCTCCCCGTTGATCTTCAAACCGGGGGCCTCTGCCTTGGAGCCGGCGGCAACCGGTTGAAAGGGGATGGCCGCATCGTAGAGAAAAGGCCTGTGGGCGCGGGAAAACAGGTGGTTTAGGGCCGCGACCAGCTCCTTGGCCGAACGCCAGTTGGTCCCCAGGGTGTAAATGCGCTCGTTTCCCACATCGCCTTTGGCCTGCATGTAGGTGAAGATATCGGCGCCCCGGAAACTGTAGATGGCCTGCTTGGGATCCCCGATGAGAAACAGGGCGCCATCTGTTCCCTGCCCGTAGATGCGGCGAAAAATCCGGTACTGCAACGGGTCGGTGTCTTGAAACTCGTCGATAAGCGCCACGGGGAACTGCCCCCGGATGGCCTCGGCCAGGCCGTGGCCCCCGCTGCCGGAAAGAGCGTCGTTTAACAGGCGCAGCAGGTCGTCGAAAAACAACACCTGGTGCTGATGTTTTCGCCGGGCCAGTTCCTGGGCCAGGTACCGCCCGGCCTCCAGCAGCCATCGCACCCGCCGGGCGCCAAGCGCAGAGGCCAAGTCCTGGGAAAAGGAGGCGCACCGGTTGAAAAATTCGTGCTCCGGCGGCCTTTGCCCGTCCTTGGTCTGCTGCTGCAGCATGGCCGGGGTAAAGCGGACAAATTCCCTGGGATGCCAAAACGGCATCTCGCCGGAAACCAATTCGTCCATGGCGGCCACGGCCTTTTTTACCACGTCTTTTTTGTAGGACCTTCGATTGAGCGCCGGGTGGGTTTCCAGAATTTGCGCCACCTCCTCGCGGTGGGCCTCCCAGGCCTCTTTCAGCGATGCAAAGGCGCAAGCCGCATCGTCCAAATCCGGACTGGAAGCCAGGCTGTCCGGATCGGGCAGGATCCGGCACCGCTCATCCCGGGCCATAGGGCCAAGATCCTTTAGCAAGGCCGCCGGGTTTTGCCACTGGCCGCTTAGCCATCGCGCCCCCAGAGCATCCAGGGAAGCTGTCTGCCGGCGCCAGAAATCGGCCATCACCGTGTCCCGCAACTGGGTTTGGTCGGTGACAAACTCCGCGTCGAAGGCCACCCCCCCTTCAAAGGCATGGTCTATCAGCATTCGCTGGCAAAACCCGTGGATGGTGTAGTCCGCCGTCTCGTCCCTGCGGGCCAGGGTGTCGGCCAGGCGCCGGCGGGCCGCCTCCGCATCTGGCAGGCGCTCTAGGATGGCGCTAAGCACCGGGTCCGTTTGCCTGCCGGATGTCAGGACGCCGAGGGCCTGGACGATCCGCTGGCGGATCCGGCCCCGAAGTTCCTCGGTGGCCGCGTTGGTGAAGGTCACCACCAGGATCCGGTCCAGGTCGTGCTGCGCCTCCAGCAGCAGCCGCAGATAAAGCGTCACGATGGTGTAGGTCTTCCCCGTGCCGGCGCTGGCCTCGATGAGGCCAAGGCCGTTCAGGGCAAGATTTTGGGGATCCAAAAGGGATTGACTCATGCGGTTTTTCCCTCGGCGGCCGCCTGGCACAGGGGGCCAAACACGGCCCGGGAAACCTTTTGAAAGGCTTTTCCCATGGGGTTTTGCCCGCGCCAGGCCGTCTCAACGGCCGGATCCAGGGACTCCCCCCGGCCGTTGTAGGCCGGCGCCCAGAGCTCTTGGCATGCCGCCATGGCCGCCGCGGGATCCTTTCTCTCGTGGATGGCGGCGGCATAGGCCCATGAGGTCTCCGGGAAAAAGGGCAGCGGCGCCAGTTGTCCCTGATGCCATAAAGATATCAGTTCGCCAAGCACCGTCTTGGCCTCGGGGACCGGTTCAAACCGCAGGATCACATCCCAGGCGATATGGGTGCTCACCGGTGTTACCGCCGCCGGGGCCGCGGCGCAAAGGGCCAGATGACACAGCCACAGCCGCTTCCGGTCTTTGGCCTTTAGCGCGGCGGGGCGAAACGTGAGCCTTCCCCGATCCGTCAGGTCATGCAGCCAGCCCCGGAGGGTAAAGGCCCCAAGGCTTATTCCCAGTTCCAGCGAATCGACAGCGTTGCCCCGCTGCTCGGTGATCCGGGCAACGAAGGCCTGCATTCCCTCCAGGTTCCGGCACCAGGCCATGTCGCCGATGGCCCCGTGGGGAAGCTGCCCCCGGGCGCGAACCCGACGGTAGATGCTTTCCGCCGGCTGCCCGGAAAGCAGCCCGGCGGCCAGTTCCTGACGGAAGCCGTACCGATCCAGGCCGGCCAAGTCGAAGGGTTCGTCATCGCAAGGCGGCTGCAGGGTCGAATCCTGGACAATGCCGAGGCGCTGCTTTAGAAAAAAAGCCGCCGGGGAGTTGAAAAACCCGACCAGGTCCTCCAGGTCCAACACTCCTGCGGAAAGGTCCGGGGCGGGCAAATCCCCGCGGACAAACTTCTGGGCCTCGGCAGGCGCCCCTTTCCGGGCGGCTTCCAGCCAGCGATGATCGTAGGAAAACAGCTCCGGATCGGTGCTGTTGAAAAGACGGGGACTAAAGGGTTGCAGCGGGTGGTGCACCACCAGTTTCCGGGAAGGCGAGCCACCG
The DNA here is from genome assembly GCA_046704125.1 of Desulfobacterales bacterium. GTDB lineage: Bacteria > Desulfobacterota > Desulfobacteria > Desulfobacterales > JBJKSK01 > JBJKSK01. Next base: position 3,903 of record JBJKSK010000244.1, read on the forward strand.
TCTAAGGACCAGCCGCCATCGATGTAGTCGATCAGCTCGCTGACCACTACCGAAGGCTGACGACAACTGTTGTCCCGCACATCGGCGCCCAGATAGCTTACGTAAAACACGTCTCTGGCCGACAGCAGGGCTTCGAGAAACAGGTAGCGGTCGTCCATGCGCCTGGACCGATCCCCGGGCCGGGGATGGCGGGCGATCAGGTCAAATCCCGGCGGATGCTGATCTCGGGGAAACGCCGTGTCGTTTAAACCCAGCAGACACACCACCCGGAAGGGGATGCTGCGCATGGGAACCATATTGCAAAACGTGACTCCGCCCATCAGAAACCGCCGCGCACCGCCGGCGGTTTCCAACCGCGCCTCCAGGTGGGCCTTGACCACCCGGTGGTTCAAGGGGGCCTCCAACCCGGTCTGACCGGCCGCCGGGCGCCACCCGTCCATGATCCGGCGCAAGGGTTGCAGGCTTTGCGCCTCATCGGGGTCCGGGGCCATAAAATCGTCGATCAAGGCGTTTATCCGCGGCAGCCATTCGGCCGCGGCCACCGGGCGGGCCAGGGTGCTGCGCCAGCGGCCCAGCCGATCCAGCAGGGTCTGCAAGGCTCCCAGTCCCCCGGCGTCGGTGCCTGCCACGTCCGGGTAGCTTAAGGTGCCACCGAAAAAGGTCTCCACCGGAGGCATGGCATAGCCCAGAAACAGCCTGGCCAGCCCCGCCTCCCAGGTATTGGCCGGCTCGGCGGGCAGATCCACGGACTCGCGCATGGCGGCATCGGCCCCCCAGCGAATTCCGGATTCTTCCACCCAGACACGGATCCGGGCCAGCGCGTCGGCCCCGAGGCCGAAACGCCTCCTGACCGCGGGAACCTCCAGCAGGGACAACACCTCGGAAGCCGTCAGGCGGCTGGCGGGCAGGTCCAGCAGCCCCAGAAGCGTCTGGGC
>JBJKSK010000245.1:0-8762 GCA_046704125.1 Desulfobacterales bacterium
CTTTCAGATCCCCCTGGATCTGGGATACGCCCCAGTGTTGCAACTCAGGGTAAAATGTGCGGGAAAAACTCGTTACCGAGTCCTTTCGTGTGACGAGGCGGTTTACGATCGCCTTTCCGAGAAAACCGCCTCCGCCCGTGACCAGCACCCGAGTCATCTCAGTTTCTTCCCGGCCCACAGCGCCAGTTTTTCCCTGAAAATCTTCGAGTTGTGCCGGATATCCACCGGAAAGGATTTATAAAACAAGATCGTGGTGATGTTTTGGGTCATGGGATTTAAGGCGGCCATCTGCAGCAGTTCGCTGAGGATGGTCTCCCGGTCGTCTCTTCGGGCTTCGGGCTCCAGTTCGATGCACATCACCGGCCGCTGCTCGGGACGCTTCCCGACGCCGACCAAAGCGCTTCGAAAGACCTTGGGATGGTTGTTGAAGATGGCCTCGCAGGGAACGGTGAAAAGCGTTTCCCGTTTGGTGATGACCCGGTGGGCTTTTCTGCCGCAAAACCAGATACGGCCTTTGCGGTCTCTCCAGCCCAGGTCACCCATGCGGTGCCAGATGGCATCGCCGTCCGCAATCTTGGCGAAGGCGTCGGCTTCAGGGTTGGCAAAATAGCTGCGGGTGACCAGGTCCCCGGTGACGACGATTTCTCCGATCTCGCCGTCTGGCACAAGGAGCTGCTCGGACCATTGGGCAATGGGGAAATCGTCGATACCGATGATCTCCACCGGTGTGCCCGAAATGGGGTAGCCCACGCACATCCCGAAGCCCTGTTCGCTCTTTGGCCGGGTTTCGGAAAGGATCTCCCGGCTTCCGATGCTGGTGATGGGTACCGCCTCGGTGGCCCCATAAGGGGTGTGCACCTGAGCCTCGTGAGCCAGCATTTGAGAAAAGGTTTCGATGTTGGCGGGACTCACCGGTGCGCCGGCGGAAACCACCCGCTTGAGCGAGGGCAGTTTGACGTCCCATCTTTTGCCGTAACGGCCGACCCGGTTGAGCAGCGCCGGTGAGGCGAACATGTTGGTGACCCCGTGGTTGCTGACCGCTTCGATGATCCGCTCCGGGTTGACCGAGGCAGGCTTGGTGGGATCCATGTCCGGGATCACCGCCGTCATTCCCAGGGCCGGGTCAAAAAGGGCAAACAGGGGAAAGGTGGGCAGGTCGATCTCGTCGGGGCTGATATCGAAATGGTCCCGGATCTGGCGGATTTGGGCGTCGAAGTTGCCGTGACTGTAGACGGCACCCTTGGCCGGACCGGTGCTCCCCGTGGTAAAGAGGATGGCCGCGGTTTCATCGGCGGTCGTCGGCGCTATGGCAAAGGGCTCCCAGGGCAGCACCCTGAGGGTATCCAGGGTGTGCCCGCCCCAGAACCAGCGGTGGCCGACGGTGACGGCGATCTTGACCGTCTTGAAATACCGGGGTTGGAGCGTGCGCAGCACATGGGCCTTGGGAATTCCGATGAAGGCTTCGGGGTCTGAGGACTTGAGGCAGGCCAGCATCCGGTCAACGCCCATGCCCGGATCGACCACCACCGGGACCGCTCCGACCTTGAACAGGGCAAAGGAGAGCGCAAAAAACTCAAGTGATGGCCGCACCATCAGCACCGTGCGGGTGCCTCGCACAATGCCGGCATTGATGAGTCCATGGGCGATGCAGTCGGATTCCAGATCCAGTTGGAAAAAGGTCAAATGGGAATAGGTAACCCGCCCCGAGCCGTCTCGACCCACCGGGCAGACCACGGCGCGTTTGAAGGGCTGGTGCAAGGCCATCTCGTGCAGAAGGCAGGCCACATTGACGACCTCCGGCACGGCTTCCGGCAGGGGCCGGGCTGAAACTTCGGGCGGGGCCTCGACCAGATCCCCGGGCAAATCTTCAGATGGCGCCTCGGAGACGGGGGAAGGCTCCCGTTCGAGACTTTCCGTAGTATGGGAATCCTGCCCGACGTCGGCAGGATCCTCGGGCGGCGGGGGGGATATATCAGGTGTTACGGTGTCCATTTGGCCTCAGAACTTGAGAATTTTTCGGATTCGGGACCATAGGCCCCGGGGGGCCGGTGGCTCCAGTTTTTCTGTCAACACAGACGATGTCCTGATTACGGCGTCAACGGAGGCAAGCAACCTCGGTTGCCCGGCCGTGAGGGATTTTGCCCTGGCTGGATCCACCAGCCAGGTGACATAGGTCGTTTGCAGGTATGCTTCCATGCCCGACAACGCATTGGTCAGCTGGCTGCGGGTCTGGTTCCATTGACTGCGCCTGGCATCAATAATGGTTTCCTGCTCGGGAAATTGTTTTTCGATGCCATTTAACCGGGTCAATTCGTGATCGATAAGTTCTATTTGGCCGCTGAGTTGCACCAGGCGGTGGTAATATCGGGGAAGCCTCCGGGCGGTAAAGGCGATGATTTCCGGCTTGGACGTCACTCCGGGAAGCTGGGCTATCGGGCGCGAGCGCTTTGCTTTCATCCAGCTTAGCCCCGCATAGGCGGCGGCCAAGCAGAAAATAAGCAAAAAAATAAAAAAAATCAATCGCTTGAAAATCGATTTTTTCTTCGGTGGCGTCTCGGCATCCTGTTTGTGCTTAGCATCGGTTTTGTCTTTAAACGCCATGGATCCGAAACTTTCCACCTCTGTTTGAATATCGTTGGCCCGAGTCGGCCCCGTGGGCTTGCAGGCACCAAAAGGGGCGCCGTGCCCTTATATCTGGCGTCGATCATATCGGGGAAACCGGAGGAAGTCAAATCACCGATGCTTGAAAATCGGGCGCCGGCCAGCCGCCGTTTACAGAATCATCGATTCATGCGTCATCCAAGAAATCGCCGAATCAGGTCGATGACCTGTCCGGGTTTGTCTTCCAGGACGTAGTGGCCGGCATCCTCGATGAGATGCGTTTGCGCATGTGGAAAGCGCCGCTTCCATTCACGGTAATAGTCCTGGTCAAAGACAAAGTCCCGGGCACCCCAGATCACGAGCTTGGGAATGGACTCCAATCGATAGAGATGCCGCTGCACGTGGGCAACCAGGCCGAAGCTGGGATCCGACGGGTGCAGGGGGATATCTTGAACGAATTTCAAGGTGGCGATCCGGTTTTTCCAGCAGTTGTAGGGGGCGATCAGTCCAGCCTTGACCGGTTTGGAAAGCCCGCGGGCAGAGGCCATAAACAGCGCGGCCCGGGCAAACAGGTTTAGCCCCAACACGGCCGGCACCGCCAGCGGGGAAACGGTTCGGATCAATGAAAGCCGGCGGGGAATGGGTTTGCCCCCCGGCGGGAAGAAAGCCGCCGTGTTTAATATCACCATGCGCGCCACCCGATCCGGGTGCTTGACGGCCCACGCCGAGGCGATCATCCCCCCCCAGTCGTGGACCACCAGAGTGATGGGCGCATCCAGGCTTAAATGCTCGATCAAGGCATCCAGGTCCGCCACCCGGTCTTTCAACCGGTAGCCATAGCGTTCTACCGGCGGTTTGTCCGAGAGCCCGCAGCCGATATGATCCATGGCGATGGCGCGGCAAGTGGGTCTGAGGGCACGCACGAGATTTCGGTAGTAAAAGGACCATGTCGGATTCCCGTGGACCATTACTACGGGCGCTCCGGCGCCCTCGTCGATATAGTGGTACCTGAGTCCGGTCCGGTTCAGAAATCGGGATCGAAAGGGATACAGGCGGGCGACGGCTTCAGGTAGGTGGGTAGAGGACATCGTTACCATTCCAGGCCTAACATCATGCAGTTGAGCCCGCTTCCGATACCAAAAAAACCCACCCGGTCTCCCGGGACGAGAAATTCCCGTTGCTCGGCAATGGCAGCCGTGACGGGAAGCGAAACCGTGCCGATATTTCCCAAAAACGGATAGGTGACAAAGTCTGATTCCGGGCAAATGCCCAGGGCCTCCAATATGGTTTTCTGGTGAGCCGAACCGACCTGGTGGCAGATGGTCTTATCGGGTGTCTTTTCGGGCCAGGGCACGGCCCGGCAAAAATCCTGATAGGTCTCGATGCCAAGCGCCACCCCGTGTTTGAGCACCGCCACCGAATCGGTTTCCATCAGCATGGGGGCGCTGGCCGGCACGCCCGTGTCCGGTCCCCAGAGGCAGAGGCGGTGGTGAACGCTGGCGTTTCTGGCCGTAGCGCCCAGCAGCCGGTGGCCGTTTCGGGCCAGCGAGCCGTCGACCACCAGCACCGCCGCAGCCCCCGAGCCTCCGGTCAAGGTCGCCACGGTTTTTTTAAAGGTTTGCATGTCCGCCGATTCACACAGCCGCTGGATGGTCATGTCCACGATCTGGCGCGACGACTCGCAGCAGACCACCAGCCCGGCGCGAATCTGGCCCAGTTCGATGGCGTCGGCAATCTGCAGGATGCCGTTTAGGGCTCCCAGGCAGGCGTTTGAAACATCATAAAGCAGGCTTTGCGGCCCCAGCCCCAGTCCATTGGCCACCGCACAGGCGGTGGCCGGCTCCAGTTGATCCCGGCATACCCCGGCATAAATCATCGTCCCGATGGTTTCCGGGCCGATTCCCGCCGCATCCAAGGCTTTTTGCCCGGCCCGGACGGCGCCAAGATACATGGGCATGCCCGGGTCCCAAAATCGCCGTTCATGGATTCCGGTCAGAGCCGCCAGCTGGCCCTTCTGGAAATGCAGCCGCTGATAGACGGAAACCAGCCGGTCTTCAATATCCTCGGTGGTCACCACATGCGGTGCCAGTTCATAGCCGATAGACTCGATATAGACGTTGGTGTATTGCATGAATCGCTTTCGATAGGGGTCTTGAAACAAGCGAAAAACGGCCAATCCGAGCCAGGTTTCGCGCCAAGCCCGCAGTGGCACACAAAAATCCCGAAAAAACGTCAATTTAACGATAAACGAGTTTCATATCAACTGGAAATCGGCACTAGTTGAAGCCCAAAATCCTGCATCCGGTAGATACACAGCCCATCGACTTTAAGAAGGCCGTCGGCAAAGATCTTGGGGCAGTGATCCTGGACGCGGGTAATGACGGCTTCGACCACGACCTCATGGTGGCCGGGAAGGATCTGTCCCCGGTAGGTCCAGCTGTGGGGCGAATCGGTGATCATTTCAAAGCGATGGGTCGATTCCAGATGGCGCCACCGGCAAAGGGCGGCAAACTTGATCAGCTGGATAAACGACTCGATGCCAAGGGAACCGGGGCACACCGGATCCTGGTAAAAATGGGCGTCAAAGAACCATTCCGAGGCATCCACCTGTTTGATGCCACGCACAAAGCCCAGGCCGGCCGGGCCACCGTCGGGAATCCACAGATCGATGCGATCGATCATCCTCAGGACCTTGGCCGGCATGGCCAGCGGCGGCGCCGGTGTCACGGCCGGATCATCGGGAAAAAGCGGGTGATCGTCGGTAAAGTCGGCGCTCTGGCCCCGGCTTTGCTCGTCGCCGGAAGGCACATAAGCCCATTTTTCCGCGTCACGGATGCCTTTCTGGTCGGACAGGGCCTGGTCGGTGAAAAAACCGAAGCTGGTCTCGCCCCGGTAGACGACCGTGTTTTCCCGGAGCACCTGCATTTCAAAATTTTCGATGATCATCGACCCGGCGGCGGACACCTGGGTGAGCCTGGCTTTCATGGTCAGGGTACCTGCATCCGGAGCCAGGGGGAAAAAGACGGTGGCCTTTCCTCCGAGGTTTCGAAACTTGAGATCTGTTTCACTCTTTAAGGCCGAACCCAGGTAAGCGGCCAGAAAACCGCAGGGTTGCAGGGCAATTTCCAGCAGGATGCAAAAGGCGAGACGACCGCTGCGATCGGCTCTGAAATACCAGGCATCGGGGCACAAATCGTATTCGGCGGTGATCCAGCCCCCGGGAGCCAGCACCCAGGGGGGGGGCTGGGCATGCGTGACGCGATCCATGAAAAAATACGGCGGTCGCGGCAACCGGGCGATGCGCCGCTGGTTGTCAAATACCTGGTAGGGGGCGCCGAAACATGAAGATGGGTTACCCGTGCAAAAGGCCAGCAGCTGGTCGCGGTCAAACAAGGCGGAGGCCTTCGATACCGCAGGCGATTTCGCAGACACGGCTGCCCTGCGGTTTTTCCAGAAATTTTGCAGGGCGTCGATGTCGGTCCCCGACAGTTTCATGGACATGTCCTGGAACACGACGATACAGCGGCCGTCGGCAAACATATGGGCGTCTGCGATCACGTAGGGCTCGGGTGCATATCCGATCTCGCGGATTTGAACCTCATAGTCGACGTGACGCGTCTTTGGCGTGACCGGGCCGCGGCACTTGAGGACGCTGGTCACGCCAATTACCGGTTCCCAGCAGGAATCGGCGCTTCCGGTGATCCAGCCCGCGCGCTGGAGAAAGATGCGAAGCGTATGAGCGCAGCATTCGTACATCAGGGTGCCGGGCATCACCGGGTCGTCGACAAAATGGCAGGTGAGAAACCAGTCGTCCGGTTTGATGTCGGCCTGCGCCCGGATGGCGCCCAACTGCCAGCGCCCGCCCTGGGGATCGAGTTCAAGTACCCGGTCCACAAGATGCATCCGACCGCCGGGCAGCCGCTGGGATTGCGGCAACATGAGCCCGTCAAAGTCCGGTCCGAAGCACGACGGCAGGTCCCCGCCACGCAGGGCGTCCACGGCCTGCTGATCAAAGGACTCCCGGACCATGGGAACCAGGGGCCAGGATGGGGGGGCTTTCCCGGAAACGGTGCGTTTGTCTTTCTCGGTTTCCAGGATGCCGCCGGAGGCCTCCACCTCGGCTTCGGTGAAAAAGCCCGCACACCCGTCGGTCATGGTGATAAAAGGTTGATTTCCGATCGTGCCCTCGAAATGGAAGAAAAACATCCAGGTCTGTCCCTGGCGGATGAACCGCTTAATTTCAATGTCGTACCGGATTGCTTCTCCGGGTCTGGGAAGGCCCCTGTGAAACACCACCTTGGCATCCAGCAGACGGTAGGCGCGTTTGCCCTGGACGGCGAGATCGATTCCCAGCCAGGCGCACAAAAACAAGTCGGCCTGACCCGCTTCCACGGATATGCACACCGGTGCCCGGTCTCCGTCCAGATACCAGGCATGGGGCAGGACATCGTGTTCGGTGACCACCCGGCCGGAAGTCAGGGAGCCTTTTTGCCCGTGCACGGAAAGGATCCGGTCCACCAGCATCAGCGGTTCATCAGGAAGCCTGACCCGAACGGGGTAGCCGTCCAGTTCGGCAAATTCGGGACCCAGCACCCGGGCCGCCGAACCGGTGGCAAACTCCAAGCACATGTCCCGATCAAAGCGGGGCGCCGGGTGCCGGGCGGGCAGATCCGCGTTCAGGGGTGGCACCGGGGAGGCAGCCGGATCGGTGATCACCTGCTCGAGCAGTCTGGCCTGCAGGGAAAAGGCGTCCGCGTAGGTTCGGGTCAGGTCCTGTGAAAAGGCCAGATAGGATTCATGGGCAAGGGCCGTGTCCCTCATCTGCGTGTTGAAGTCAGCCAGCATGTCCTTAAAAAGGCCCGTTTGATTGACAACAGGGGAAGCTTCCGGCGATGGCGATTTCATATCGACGGGTTCCGGCACCGGGGCGGCGGCCGGGAGGGGTTTCGCCGTTATGATTTCTGGTACCGGCATCGGGGGCGGCGGCGGGTCTATCGGCCCGCCGCCGACGGGCACCGCGATTTCGGAATTTGGGCGCTGAGCGTCTGGACTTGAAATTTCAAGACAGCGCGGCGTGCCGTAGAGGGCGGTCAAATCCAGCGGGACCCGGTGGGCGGCAAGCGTTGCCAGGCATTTGAGTACCGTGAACACCTCGTCTTCGCCCCGCTGGCTGGCCGAAACGGCCACATGAGGCTTATCGGACAGAATTCGGCCGATCATCCGGGTGCATGAGCTGTGCGGGCCCATCTCCACGAAAAGGCGCACCCCGTCACGATAGGCCTGCCGGATGGTGGCGGCAAAATCAAAGCCGTGCAGAGCCTGTCCCAGAATGGAATCGGCGGCGCTATCGGTGGTCAGCTCGATGGCTTTGGCGTGGTAGCCACTGTAAAACCGGATGCCTGCCGGTGGCCGGGTGGGAAACAGGTGAAGCCTCCGGTAGGCGTCTTTAGCCGGTGCGGCCGCCTCGCAGTGGACGGTCACCACCCCTTTGAGAAAAAGAGCCTCGGCGCCCAGATCGCCGATGGCGCCGCGGACATCGGACCTTGTGCCGCCGATGACACTTTCCTGCTGGGTGTTTACGATCAGCAGCCGGGCCGCGGGCCAGCGGGGCAGCACCGAACGGACCTCGTCGGCCGGCCGGTTGACCACTGCCACGGTCCAGTTGACGGGCCGGGTTTCGGGCACTTTCCAGACGTTTCGGGCCGCCGTGCAGTCTCCGGCCAGGATGGTGGTGAAAAGTTCGGTGGCTTGCATCCGCGAAAGCATCTCACCGCGTTCGGGCCAGGCCCCCAGGGCAAAATAGGCGGCCGATTCCCCCAGGCTGTAGGAGATCGCGGCATCCGGCCGAAGGCCAATAGAAGCCATCAGGTTGGTCATCAAGCCGGCGTAAAGGACCTGGCCAAAAATCATGTGGAGCGGATCCGACTCGATTTTCGCCAGCGCGTCGGCCTTCCAGCCCGGGATCCAGTCCCGGCGCCAGGGCATGTAGCAGGATGGGATCAACTGGGTTTTCAGCTCGTCGGTAGCCCGATCCATGTCGCGCAGGACTTCCGGAAAGCGGATGCCAATGGCTTTCCCCATCCCGACGAAGTGGTTTCCCGATCCTGGAAAGACAAAGGACAGCCCGTTGGGTCCCTAGGGCTGTCCTTTGTCTTTCCAGG
>JBJKSK010000246.1:0-3068 GCA_046704125.1 Desulfobacterales bacterium
TTGTAGAAAATATCCACAAATTTATTGGACTGAGCCGTTAAAATGAAATGATAGCAATCCCGGCCGTTGACATCGGCCATGGGACCCACCTGCAAAATGGCCGTCCCTGCGGGAATCACTCCCCAACTCAGCGCAAAGACCAGGCGCTCTCCCGGGACAAATGGCATCTTTTGCCCGGCAACCGCCGTGCCTGCCGTCAGGCCAGAAAGCAACACCAGCCACCACAGTGCCTTTATGGCATCGGCCATGAAATTTCCAGTCATGAATCTCACGAAACCATGCAGACCCCAAATCCGTTTCCCAGGCCGATAAGCCCCAATCCCCATTTTTTTTTGGACATGGCGCCGCGTATCAAATTCACGACAGTGACATGTATCCATATGACTACAATTGCATGGTTTATACAAAAAGCGTTAGAATGTGTCGAGGACAATCTTTGCCGCCGGCATCTGATGCGGCGACCCAGTGGCGCAGCATCCGTAAAAATCTTGAACCGTCGATAGCCGTGGCCCGATGTTTGCTTCTCAATTTTTTCCAGACCTTCGGGCAACTCGGCCGACGGAAAACCTCGAACTCACCCATGAAAAAGCAAGGAGACGGTTATGGAAGTCAAGGAACCTGCAATCCAAAAAGAAGAAATCCTCATTCTTGATGATGCATCGTTTACACGTGATTCTGTTTGCATCGTCTCGGGCGCCGGCACCGGCATCGGTCGGGCCACGGCCGTCGCCGCCGCCGCCAATGGACTGACCACGGTAGGCTTGGACATCAACGCCGAGCAAGGGCACCGCACCCGGGAAATGGTCAAGGATTTGGGGGGACACATGGTCTTTATCCAGACCGACCTCACCCAGGATGCCCATATCGAAAGGGCCGTTGCCGAGGCGGCCAAACTGGGGGCGATTCGTTACCTGATCAACATCGCCGGTATCCAGCACATCGATTCGGTCGAAAAGTTTCCCATGCAGATTTACGACCAGATGCAAGGGATCATGCTCCGGGCCCCTATCTACCAGTCCAAACTGGCGATACCCGGGATGCGGAAAAACCCCGACGGGGTCGGGGTCATCGGAAACATGGCCTCGGTTCACGCGCATATATGCACCTTAAACAAGCCGGTTTACAACATCACCAAGTTTGGACTCCGGGCCCTGAGTCAATCGATTTCCGCCGAAGGGCAGGGTCGGATCCGCTCCTTTACGGTGAGCACCAATTTCGTTAAAACCCCCCTGGCCCTCAATCAGATCGGCGCCCAGGCCAAGCAGCGGGGCATGACCCCCGAAGCAGTGGTAAAAAACGTCATGATGGGCCGCTCCCAGATCAAAGAGATGATGTCGCCCATCGAGGTAGCCAACCTGTTCCTGTTCGGCTGTTCCCGTTTTGCCGCTTATCTGATCGGCGGAGACCTGCTGTTTGACGGCGGGGCGGTGCTGACCTACTGAGGATGGACAGGCCCGCTTCCATGAAAATATAATCACTTAACATCGAGGTTTTGCTTGTCTTTCAAAATAAAATCGCTTGATATTCGTTTAAATATTGACTATCTGTAAAGCAGTTAAAAAAAAGGGTATTTTAAAAAGTCGACTTCGCTGGAATTTATCCTTGCACCATGCGGAACACCCAAAACTCAGACCCGAACCCACCTGCTTGCCTGTAGTCGATGAAGACTTCGGTCGCATTCTGAAAGGTCCCTTCGACAGTAGGCTGAAGGCACGTCTGAAGGATTGCATCAAGGCCTTTTCGGACTTTTGTGCCACCGGGGTTCCGGCCATGCCTTATATTGCCGCTTGGCGGAAAAATTCGCATGGAATCTGGTACGAATATACCAGCCCGGGGTTTCAAACGCTTTTTGAATGCACGAGCCAAAACGCCGCCCAGGTATTTCGGGACAGGGTTTTGGACCGTCGGATCTACAACCGTCCGGCTGCCAGTGGCATCCACGCGGAATCCCTGGCTTTCCATCAGCTCCAGGATGCCAGGGAACAGCTGCGGCGTCAAAGCCAGAGTTCCGGACAGATAGAGGCCCTCTACAAGGTCCGGATCCCCTGCGGAAAAGAGATCTGGCTCAAGGACCAGGCCGTGATTGAAGCCCATGAACCGGACGGGATCTTTTTATCCTTGGGCTATCTCACCATGGCCTCCAAGGAGGTCCAGGCGCGAGATGAGATTCGCCAGGACCGCGATCTGCTGGAATCCCTGGTTCAGGAACGGACTGCCATCCTCAAGGCCATCAACCGATCGCTGCTTCATGAAATCAAGTTGAGCAACCAGACGCAGGCGGCCCTCGATGAAAGCCAGAAACGGCTCGCCCTGGCCCTGGAGGCGGCAAACGACGGCATCTGGGAGTTGGACCTGAAGATGCAACGCGCCTATTTCAGCCCCCGCTGGTTCACCATGCTCGGCTACCCGCCCGATGCCTTTTCCCACACCTACGATAGCTGGATGACGCTGGTTCACCCGGAGGATCGGCCCCTCGTAGAGGCCACGGTCCGGGACCACGTCCATACGGGAAAAGACTTGAGCATGAGGTTTCGGATGAAAACCAAAAACGACCTCTGGCGGTGGATCTATTGCCGGGGAAATGCCGTGGAGCGCGACAGCGCCGGAAAAGCCGTCCGGATCATGGGAATCCACTCGGACATCACGGCCCTAAAGCAGGCCGAAAGCGAAAAACAGCTGCTGGAAAGCCAACTGCGGCAGGCTCAAAAGATGGAGGCCATCGGCACGCTCGCCGGTGGAATCGCTCACGATTTCAACAACCTGCTCATGGGCATCCAGGGGACCGTATCCCTCATGGAACTCGACACCGGCTTGCGACACGCCAGCGCCGAACATCTGAAAAGCATTTCCCGGTGCGTGCAAAACGGGGCGCATCTCACCAAGCAGTTGTTGGGCTTTGCGCGCAAGGGCCGCTATGAGGTCAAACCCATCGACATCAACGAACTGATTCAAAAAACAAGCTCCTTTTTTGGCCGCACGCGCAAAGAAATCACCATCCACACCCATCTGGAAAAACATATCTGGGCCGTGGAGGCCGACCAGAGCCAGATCGAACAGGTACTGATCAA
>JBJKSK010000247.1:0-9469 GCA_046704125.1 Desulfobacterales bacterium
ACATATCGCCGATCTATTGACGTCCAGAAGCTCGGGAGTGGCCATCAGCAAATTTTCGCCATCCGCCACCAGCATATAGTCAAGCTCCCATGACTTGAATTGTCCATTGATGGCTTCGGGTTGGGGCCACAGGCACTCCAGACGGTTTCCCTGGCACGGCTGCGGGATAAGATGGCAGAAAATCCTCCGGCCCGTATCCGGATGCAGAAAATGGATTTGAATGTCGCTTTCCCGAAAATGGATAAGGTTGAGCCGGTTTACCAGATACTCCAGGGAATGCGTTTTGGCGTTTTCCGGCTTGACCCGGGTTTGAGGGCAATCGATCAGGCGAAGTCTTTGCGGGTCACCGGTGCTGTTTTGGCTGCCGGCCGTCGATTCCAGATACTGCATGGCGTTCTCCAGGGTCGTCTCGGGTTCAGGACCGCTTCAGGGAAGATCGCAGTCGCACAAGTGGGACAGCTTCCAGGCTCACAAACCAACTGTTGCATTTGCGATGCCAAGAATCGGAACCGGCCTGAGGTGACGGCACCAGTGGTCCCCTTAAGCCGTTTATGGAAATAAAACCAAATAAATTACAAGTTGTTATCATCTCAACGGGCTCCCGGGCCGGGGAAAAACCCTTTGTCTTTTCAGCTCCTTTCCGTCAAGATGGCAAAAACTTGACGCCCAGATACCGTCGAATTTTTGACGCCCTGTCCCCCATACCGGTGATAGGGCCGGCACAGACCGGTGAAGGCCAAGGCTTACCCCGGCAGACAACGGCACCCGGCTTGACAGAGCATGACGTTGCATTACCCTCTTGGCATCGTCGTGAATGAAAAATGCGTCATTACCGACCACCCGGACAGACCACCAAAGAGCGGATCAGCTCGATTATTTTTCTTTGCAAAAGTCATGCAAGAATGGAGATCATATGGTTGACAGCTTTTCGATCCACCAAAAGATTCTGGGGCGGGCACAACCTGAAAACGATAGACATCCTTCTCCTTTTCCAGATGGTCTCGCCCGTTATGCGAATAAAATTTCCACACCCGAAGAAGCCCTGTCGGACATCAGGCCCGGCAACCGCGTGTTTTTGGGAACGGGTTGCGCCACCCCGAGAACGCTGATCATGGCGCTGGAAAAGTCCGTCCGAGGGCTTCACGACGTCGAGATATACCATTTTCTGACCGACGGCGCCATCCCGTTTGAAAAAGGGGTCGCCGACACCCGGTTTTTCCACAAGGCGTTTTTTATTGATGCCAGCATGCGGGAAGTAATTAAGCAGGGAAAAGGCGATTATATCCCCATGTCGATCGCCCATGTGCCACGACTATTGGCAAATGGGGCACTGACGGTGGACGCGGCCTTGATCCAGGTAACGCTGCCGGACAGACACGGTTTTGTAAGCGCAGGCGTCTCTGCCGACATCACCCATTCCCTGGTCCGGCACGCGAAAACCGTGATCGCCGAACTCAACCCCCACATGCCCAGGACCTGTGGCGACACTTCCATCTCGATGGACCGATTCGACAAGGTCGTTGTCGTGGATCTGCCGGTCATCGAGTACCTGTATCCTCAGATCGATAATGCCGTAGCCGAGCAAATCGCCCGCCACGTGACGCGCATCATCAGCAACGGATCCACGCTTCAGCTGGGCCTGGGTCAGATCCCCCACGAAATACTGAAATACCTCGATGGTCGCCGGGACATCGGCATCCACACGGACGTTATCGGCGATTCCGTTATTGACCTGATTGAAAAAGGGATCGTCACCGGAGAACGAAAATCGATTCACAAGGGCCAGATCGTGGCCAGCTACTGCATGGGTACGAAACGGCTCTACGATCTGATCGACAACAACCCCCGTTTTGCCTTTTACCCCATCGAATACGTATGCGACCCGACGGTCATCGCCAATAACTACAAAATGGTGTCTATCACCCAGGCGTGGGCGGTGGACCTGATGGGCCAGGCATGCTCGGATCAATTCCACGGCGAGCTTTACAGCGGGGTGTCAACCCAGCCCGATTTCATGCATGGAGCGGCCAAATCGCCAGGGGGAAAACCCATCATTTGTCTGGCTTCGACCACCGATGACGATTCGGAGTCCAGGATCCGCCCCCTGTTGCTTGAAGGAGAAGGCGTCACGATCCCCCGTTCGGACATTCACTACGTCGTGACAGAGTATGGCTCGGCTTATCTTTTTGGGAAGTCCATTCGGGAAAGGGCGCTATCCCTGATTGAAATCGCCCATCCCGCCTACCGGAGCCAGCTACTGGAAGAGGCAAAACGCTTGGGCTATGTGCGAGAGGCGCAGGATCTCAAATGCAAGATAGACGGGACCAAAGCCTGCCGCTATCCTGTCGAGGAAGAACGGGAAGTCGCACTTAAAAACGGGACCCAGGTGCGTATCCGGCCGTCGCGAGCGAGCGACAGCCGAAGCCTGCAGGAAATTTTTTACCAACTGCCCGCCAAGGACGTGTACACACGCTTTTTCACCAGACTCAAATCCCTGTCTCCGGCCAAGGCTGAATATTTGTGCAACGTGGATTATGAAAAAGAAATGGCCTTTGTGGTCACCCATGGCGAGCCAGAAAGCGAAAAACTGATAGGCAGCGCGTTTTACGCGGTTGACCCATCGAAAAACACGGCCGATGTCGCCTACATGGTCCCCCGCAAATGGCAGGGAATGGGAATCGGCAGTCTGCTTCAAGCGCGAATGATGGAATATGCAAAGTCCAAAGGAATCAGAGGCTTTACAGCCGATGTCCTTTTCGAAAACAAGGCCATGCTGAAATTGGCTGGAAAATGCGGAAAAGTGCAGATGAGACTAGTACACGAGGCCTATGAGGTGGAAATGATGTTTGAGATGTAGAGCTTTCATCCGCCCTTGTGTAAATAATCGCTCATCCGGACCATTGAACGTGCAAACCGTTCATTTCTTTAATTAAGGCGGCGGCTATCAAACGATATGACGGGCGGCCGCGGCAAACTTTTCACTGGTGGCCTGCGTCAGTTCAGCGGCTTGCTCCAGCAGCGCGGCGGTTTCGTCCAGCCCCTCGGCCCTGGCCCGAGCGGCCCAATCCCGATAATTGGCCGCATGGTCGTCATTGTGTTGTATCCAGTGGTCGAGAAGCTTCCTCAACTTTTCTGAAATGCTCATGGCACTGGCGGCCTGTTGACCGCGATGGTCATGGTGATCGCTTCCGTGGTGATGATCGTGAGAGTGAGACATGCTTGTTTTCCTTTCCAAAGACAACGTGCAAAGCGCCGCATGACCGATATCCCTTGGCCGTCTCGCGGCAAATCAGACACCTTGCAGCGAATTATGTGTAAATAAAATTTAGCGGCAACGGCGGGTACTTCCATGTGCCGGGCCGGGGCAGGATCAACTGGGTCCCAACGCTTAGCCAGTTGAGATCCGGCTTGATCTCTCGCAGCTTGCCGTCGTCGGGAGGACGGGCATGATCGGTTAAATCGTAGGTCACCTGAAAGATGGCCACGCCGTCATGGCCGTGGCGGGCCACCAGATAATGCTTCCGGAAGCTGCGGATGGCCATGTGATGTTCCTCGGCGATGCGGCTCATCTCCCGGGCGTTCAATTTGATAAGAATCGACTTGGATATCCCTCGCTCCGAGAGCCGCAGCAGCGCCCGGGATTCGCTGCTTCCCGCATAGACCGTGCTGATGCAGGGAATCCGGCGGAGATACTGGAGAGCCACGATGGCGGCGGTGCGGCGCCCGCCGGCCATGACCGGCAGCCCATAGTATTCGAAGAACTTTTTCTGGACATCCTCGGCGTATTTATCCCCTTTTTCATAGAGATCCTTGGAAATGTAGCGCAACGAGCGGGCCAGATCCTCGGCGGCATCGGCAATCGGCCAGTCGATACGCACATGAAAATGCGACAGGCAGTAGCGATCCCTGGTGTGACTGGAAGGATCCCGCTGAATCAGCAAAGCATAGTCGACGGGAAGCAGGTTCTTGAAAAAATCCAGAAACTGGACCGATTCGAGGAATTTCTGGTTTCGATCGAAAGTGTCGGACAAAGGCAGTGTCCTGGATTGAAACAGGTTGCTCTTGGTGGTGCGGTTGACGTCTAAAAACCGGATGTATTTCTTGTGCGCGGCCGGAATGCTATCCTCGACAAAAATCACCAGAAAAGTGTTCTGGCCCTCGTATTCCATGTCGGGAATTCTCGCCCTGGGCTTGAGTTCGCGTTTTTCCACAAATGGATAGGGGGTTTTATCGAAAAGAAACCGCTCATAGGAATCGGTCAAGGCGTATCTGAGCAACTGCTGGTCAAGCTGATCCCGCAACAATTCGTAATAGGACCGCCTCATTCGGCCGGCCAGGCTCAATTGCTCTCGGATATTCCAATGCACGAGTTTTCCCTCCCCCGAAGTCGGGGCTGTCTAAACAACAGCCCATTATCAATTGTCAAAACGCTGCCAGCCCTCCAAAAGTCTTATGGAAAGCGACCCCCGCCGTCCTATTTTACGGCCTTGGCGAAACGCCAGGGTCCCGGAAAACGATCTCAGGCTTGCCCCACGGCGTCATGCGTGATGGCTGCGCCCGGCGAAACGGGCAACGGGTCACAGACTTGTGCCGCTCATTGTCCGTTTTCGGTTCCGTTGAGCCGCTCCACCCACTGGTAGATGCGTTCTCGAAACCGGTAGCCAGCCCCGGCCATGGCTACGCAAACAGCCGTCACAACTGCAAAGAGCCGATAGTCTCCTCCGGACAAAGAGGCGCCCTGAAGGCTCAACAGCAGGGTACCCGGAACACGGCCCACCGCAGCCAGCAGGAGAAACACCTTCATGGGCATTGTGCTCAGGCCAAGAAACAAGCACAGATAGTCCTTCGGGAACCCGGGGATCAAAAATAGGACAAAAACCACCACCAGCCCCTGGCGCCGCAACAGCTGATCGATCCGGTCCAGTTGGGCCTTCGGGATCAGCCGCCGGGCATAACGATGTCCCAGGGCTTTTCCGATGCAGAAGTTGATCCAGGAACCAATAGTCAATCCGATGCTCGAATAGATCAACCCGTGCAGCGTGCCGAAAAGAAAGCCTCCGATAAAACCGGTAGCCTCGCCGGGCAGAGGCGCCACGACCACCTGAAGCACCTGCAGTCCCATAAAGACCAGGGGGGCCGCCATCCCGAATCCGGCGATAAACCCCTGAATACGAGCCCGGTCCGAAAGCAGGCCGTAGAGCTCGCCTGCGGCTTCCCACAGCGGGACCCGGTAGACCCACGTCAACCCCACCATGGCAAGCAGCAATACCACGATGGGAATTGCACGGTTTCTAGACATCACGAATCCGTCCCGCAAGCTGATGGTTCCGGCCACCGTGAGATCAAGGCGGGCGCCGTCGGTCCTTTAGGGTTTCAAATTCAGTCGGAAGCGGCCTCTAAAGCGGCCACGGCGGGCAGCATTTTGCCTTCCAGCAGTTCCAGAAACGCACCCCCTCCGGTGGATATGTACCCAATCCGATGGCTTTGCCCGGACTGATGGATCGCCGTATCGGTATCTCCTCCTCCGACAATGGACAAGGCGTCGCTTCCCGCCACGGCGTGGACCATGGCCAGCGTCCCATGACTGAAGGGAGCCATCTCGAAAACCCCCATGGGGCCATTCCAGACGATGGTTTTCGCGTCAGCCAAAACCTCCCCGTAAAGCGCCGTGGTGGCCGGTCCGATATCCAGGGCCATCCAACCCGCAGGAATCTCCAGAACAGAAACCGTTCGGGTGGCGGCCGTGGCCTCCATCATCTGAGCCACGACCGCATCCACGGGAAGATAAAACGCGACGCCCTTTTTGGCGGCCTTGGCCATGATGGTGCCCGCACTTTCCAGCAGCGCGTCTTCCACCAGGGAGCTTCCCACGGAACAGCCGCGGTTTTTCAGAAAGGTATTGGCCATGGCTCCTCCGATGAGCACCTTGTCCACATGATCGAGCATGTTCTCCAGGGCCTTGAGTTTGGTGGAGACCTTGGCCCCGCCGACGATGGCCACCAGGGGACGCTGGGGATCGGCCATGGCCCGGGCGAAATAGTCCAGTTCCTGGCACAGCAGCAGACCGGCGGCACAAAGGGGGGCAAACCGGCAAATGGCGTCCACCGAGGCATTGCTTCGATGGCTCACGGCAAAGGCGTCGTTGACATAGATATCGCAAAGCCCGGCCAGATTTCTGGCAAAGCCCGGATCGTTTTTCTCCTCTCCGGGATGAAATCTCAGATTCTCGAGAAGCAGTACGTCTCCCGGCGCCAGACGGGAAACCATGGTCGAGACGGAATCCCCGATGCAGTCGGGGGCCATGCGCACTGATCTTCCCAGCAACTGGCCCAGGTGCTGGGCCACGGGAGCCAAACTGAATTCCGGTGCCACCTTTCCCTTGGGCCGTCCCAGGTGGGAGCCGATAATCAGGCTTGCCCCCTGATCCAGGAGAAGCTTCAGAGTCGGCACAACCGCCCGAATCCGCGTATCGTCGGTGATTTTTCGCCGGGCATCCAGGGGCACGTTGAAATCGACTCTGACAAACACCCGTTTCCCAGAAACCCCGATCTCCTTGATCCTTTTCATGATAGCTGTCCTTTCTTCCTGCCCTTTGATTTTTCCTCGCCCCGGCGGTGCAGGGCTTTTTTTCGGGACCAGCGGTCAAGAAAGCTCATCCGCCCCGAATCGTATGCCCTGTCCACGATCTCTTCCTGGACCTGGAGTCCGTCGCGGCCCTGCAAGGCGACACGAAGGCATTCGGTCTTACAATAGCAGCTGTTGCACGATTCGGGGCTTTCCCGCAGTCCATCGGAGCCTGGTGGAAACACCTTTTCCAATTTCCCGAAACAATGGATATATGCGTCTGGTGTCGTTTCACTCATGCAAAAGCTGCCCTGCCCTGAGATTTTGGCAAAAGCCTAATTTTTGTCCCTAATGCCGGATACCCAAACAGTCTTTGCGAGCCGCCTCACCCGATACAGTTGAAACCCTTTACCCGGGCGTTTTTGCCCTTGGATATTTTCTATGGCTCCAGGCATCCATACTCGGCGCGTCGAGCCTCGTACTCCCGGTTCATCCGAGCGATGTGCCCCTGATCGGCAAAACTGAAGTGGCGGTTTTTCCCGATAATCAAGTGCTCGTGAACCGTCACGCCCGTGAGCCGGCAGGCAAAGACCAGCTGCCGGGTCAAGGCGATATCCTCCGGGGATGGATCGGGGTCTCCGGAAGGATGGTTGTGAGCAAAAATAATGGCGGCCGCATTCCGGTTCAAGGCGGCTTTGACGACCTCCCGGGGATATACGGCACTGGCCGTCAACGTTCCCTGAAAGAGGGTTTCGCTTCGGATCACCCGGTTTTTGGCATCCAGGTAAATGGCCAGGAAACACTCCTGGCTGCGGTCCCTGAGATGATGATTGAGATATTCCAGCAGCTGCACGGAATTGTTCACCGGATCGGTAGCCGCCGCCCGGGTCTTCAAATAGCGATCGGCCACGGCCTTGATCAGCTTGATGCCCATCGAATTCATCGGCCCGATTCCCGGCACCAGGCACAGCTCGTCGGCAGACGCCTCCAAGACGGCGGGCAGAGAGCCAAATCGCGCCAGCGCCGCTTTAGCCGATTGTTTACAGTCTTTTTGCGGCGTGGCCAAGGTCAGGAGCAGCTCGATGACTTCGTAATCATGAAACCCGTCCAGGCCGGCGGTCACAAAACGCTGCCGGAGCCGCCTCCGGTGCCCCGCTGCCGGATGAGCCGGTTTGGGGGGTTCGGGAATCTGGGTCTGAGCGTCCATGGGCCTCTCTTTAAAAATTCACACCTCGTCAAGCTCTGCTTTCAAGTCACGGGTCATCAGCCGTTGCAAGGCCTTCCGCGGATCAAGGTCTTCATAAAGCACCCGGTAGACCTGCTCACAGATAGGCATCTCCACGGCCAGCTCACGGGTCAGGTGGTATACCGACTCGGCCGTTTTGACCCCTTCGGCGACCATCCGCATCTCGCCAAGAATATCGGCCAGTTTCCGGCCCTGGCCGATGGCCTGCCCCACGGTGTAATTTCGACTCAACGTGGCGGTGCACGTCAGGATCAAATCCCCCATTCCCGCCAGACCGGGAAAAGTCCTGGGATTGGCTCCCAAGCGCAGCCCCAACCGCCGGATCTCGGTCAGGCCCCGGGTGATCAGGGCGGCTCTGGTGTTTAAACCCAGGTCGAGTCCATCGATGATGCCGGCGGCGATGGCAATGACGTTTTTCACGGCTCCGCCAAGCTCCACACCGATCCTGTCCTGGCTGGTGTAGACCCTGAAATAGGGCGTGGAAAAGGCTTTCTGGACGAGCTGGGCCACTTTCATATCCGCGGCGGCCACCGTGACCACCGTGGGCACCTGGCGGGCGACTTCCTTGGCGAAACTCGGCCCGGACAAAACAGCTTGTTGAGCTGCCGGAACCCCTGGAAGGGTCTCGGCAAGCACCTGGGACATGGTTTGATACGTGCCGTTTTCAATCCCCTTGGAAGCGGAAACCACGATGGTTCCTGGCTCCAGGTGCCCGGCCATCCCGACGGCCGTCTGCCGCAGCACATGGGAGGGCACCACCACCACGACCATCGTCTTGCCGGAAACCACTTGGGCCAGGTTGATAGAGGGCCTCACATTTTTCGACAGCCTCACCCCGGGCAGAAACACCGGATTTTCCCGGCGAAAGATCATCTCCTGGCACAAGTCGGCCTCAAAAACCCACAGGTCCACGCCGATGCCTTTTCTGGCCAGCAAGTCGGCCAATGCGCTGCCCCAACTGCCCGCGCCCACCACACCGATCCTGAATTCCTCAACAGCCCCGTCGCCGTTTAGCTCCATCGCCAATTCCCCGGTTCAAAGCGGATCATCGTCGACATCCGTGTCGTCTGAGCTTTTGTCTTGAGCATCCAAATCCGGATCAACGAGGCTTTGATCCATTCGCTCCGTCGATTGGAATGGATCCAGTTCGGCAGCCTCCTGTTCGGCCACTCGAACCGCTCCGGCCACCCGCTCATCCGGATCCATACCGATCAGCTTCACTCCCTGGGTGTTGCGGCTGATGACCGAAATGCCCGAAACCGGGATCCGGATGATCTTTCCCGTATCGGTGACCATCAACAGGTCGTCTTTATCCTCCACAATCAAGATGGCCACCACCTGGCCGTTGCGATCACTGGTTTTGACGGTGATCACTCCTTTTCCGCCACGCTTCTGGATGGGGTATTCGTCGATTGCCGTGCGTTTGCCATAGCCGTTTTCCGTGGCCACAAAGACTGTCTGGCCGGTGCTAAGCGCCTCCATACCGATGAGCCGGTCGCCGTCATCCAGACGGATGCCGCGCACCCCCTGGGCCGTTCGACCCGAAGGCCTGACATCGGATTCGTGGAATCGAATCGACTTACCCATGGCCGACCCCAAAAATACATTCATGGTTCCATCGGTAATCCGCGTTGAAATCAACTCGTCGCCCGGAACCAG
>JBJKSK010000248.1:0-3408 GCA_046704125.1 Desulfobacterales bacterium
GAGCCGACCCGGTCAGGGAAGCTGAAGGTTGACGGCCTGCCCCTTTCTGCCGGTAATTTTCACCGGCTTGCCGTTTAGGGTCAGGCTAACGGCGGCGGCGTTTTCCAACAGCAGGTTAAACCCCTTGGTGGCCTCCAGATCAAGCCGGTCGCCGGGTTGAAGATTGAACACCTTGGACGTCTGACCGTCAATGACCACCTTGAGCCGGGTCTTTTCCAGTGTATCGACCTTAAGCTCCAAGCGTTTGGAAACCGGATTGGAGACCGCGGGCGCCTTTTCGGCCGCCGCGGCAGGCGCCTGCTTCTGGCTTGTCAGGGCCGGGTGCACCGGTGCCGTGGCCGACAAGCGGTGGCGCAGGTAAGACAGGCCGTAAAAAGACCCGGTTCCCAGGGCTGCCAGCAGGATCAGCACCATGAGAAAACGCGGCCAGAACTTACGCCGGGTCCGGATCCGATTGGCCTTGAAACGTGAAGCGGACCGCGTTTCACGCTGACTTTCCATGTAGCGGTTGATGACGTCGTTTCCGTCGGCGCCGACGGTCTTGGCGTAAGCCCGCAAAAAGCCTTTGACAAAGACCTCTTCGGGCAGGTTGTCATGGTCTTCGGCCTCGATATGCATCAAGGTGTATAGCCCGATGCGGGTGATTTCCGACACGCGTTTGAGTTCGATGCCCTGCTGCTCCCGGACGGCCTTGAGATAGCGGCCGAATGAAAGGCGACACAGATCGTCTGTTTTCTCTGGAGTCTGACCCTGGTTGGAATCCTGCATGTCCTGGTTGCCCTAATTTATGATTTTGATATACGACCGGTTGCGAAGCGCTACCAGCCATTTTTTGAACTGGGTGTTGACGGCATCGTTAAACAGTTTCTCTTCGATTTTCGCCGAAACCTTCTTCAGGGGCATGCCCGGGGTATGGACCACGCCCGCGAGTTGAAAAATCTGCAACCCCTGATCGGTGTTGAGCACCGGCGTAATGCCCCCGGCATGAAGGGCCAAAACGGCCTTTCGGATCGGCAGGGCCAGGGTATCCGCGGGAAAGGTCCCCAGTTCCCCGCCCTGACTGGCCCCAGGTCCCTGGGAGTAGGCCTTGGCCAGTGCCTCGAAAGACTGACCGGCGGCAAGCTTCTTGTGAATCTCGTTCATCTGATCGACGATGGCCTGCTTCTGGGAATCGGTGGCCAGCGCCGGGACGACCATCAGGATATTTCTCAGATGATACTCGGTCTTTTGGCCAAAGGTTTCCGGATGAGCTTTGTAGTAGGCCTTGATGTCATCGGAGGTGATGGCGATCTTGGACTTGACCTCCAGGTTGACCAGCCGGCTGCGCAGAATCTGGTCCCGGATCTTTCTGCGGTACGCCGCCATGGTCAAGCCGTCTTTCGCCAGACTCTGGCGAAGTTGCTCGTCAGTGATAAAGTTGGCCTTCTTGATCCGTTCGATGGCCGCATCCACGTCCTGGCCGGACACATGGATGCCGACGCGCTTTATTTCCTGGTCGGTGAGCTTCTCGTCGATGAGCTCATTGATGATATCTTCACGGACCTTGTACAGCATTCGCTGTCTTTGCTCGGGAGTGACGTCTAACGTTTTGGCCTTTTCCACATAGGGCTCCAGAGCCGCATTGAGTTCCACCAGGGTGATGACGTTCTGGTTGACCACGGCCACGATCCGATCCACGAGTTGCTCGGCGGGCGCCGGGGGGCAAAACAGCATCCAGGCCCCCACGCTTATCAGACCCATGGTCAGATACCGCAACACGAGATTCCAACGGGTATTCAAGATCATATCGATTCCATCGTTAAGCGCTTATTCCAGGCGTTTTAGGCCTTTCGGGCTTTGGCTGCCGCCTTTTTTCCGGGACTGACTGCCTACGGCACCATTAAGGCCCAAAGTGTTCAGCGGTTAACACGACAGCTGATTTCTTTCAAGATTTTTTTAGTCTGCACCAGGATACTGCCGGGTTTGCCGTTGTTCAGTTTTACCCGAAGCTGGTGATCGGGCGTCAGACGATAGTGAGCGGGATCCCCGGTGGCCAAATCCACAATGCCATAAGGATGCTTCTGGTGGGCCGGCGAAAAACTCAACTGCAGCTGATCGGCGGCCATATCCAGCTTCTTGACCCCGGCGGCGACAGCCAAGGTCTTGAGCAGGATCTTAAACAGCAGATTGCTGACTTCGCTGGGCAGCGGGCCGAACCGATCGATGAGCTCGGCCTTGAAATCGGCGATGGCCTTTGGTTCCGATATCTTGGACAGGCGCCGATAGGTCAGCAGGCGCTGGTCGATGTCGGGGATGTAGCCTTCCGGGATATAGGCCGAAAGCTCCACATTGATCTCGGGTTCCAGCCCCTCGATGACCGGCTCTCCCTGAAGTTCGGAAACCGCGGTTTCCATCAGCTGCAAAAACATTTCGTAGCCCACCGCGGCGATGTGCCCCGACTGGGAGGAGCCCAGAATGGTGCCGCCGCCGCGGATCTTGAGATCGCTCATGGCAATCTGGAAACCCGATCCCAGGTCGCTGTATTCCATGAGCACCTTGAGCCGTTTCTCCGCGTCTTTGCTCAAGTTGGACTCTTCGGGAATCAGCAGGTAGGCATAGGCCTGGGCATCGCCGCGCCCCACCCGGCCCCGCAACTGGTAAATCTGGCTCAGACCGAAGCGGTCGGCCCGGTTGACGATGATGGTGTTGGCGGCAGGGATGTCCAGACCCGATTCGATGATGGTGGTGCACACCAGCATGTCGATCTCCCGGCGGATAAAGGCCATCATCACCTGCTCCAGTTGTGTCTCGTCGAGCCGGCCGTGGGCCACGGCCAGCCTCGCGGCGGGCACCAGGCGCTGCAGGCGGGCACAGGTGCCCTCGATGGAATAGAAGTTGTTGTGTACAAAAAAGACCTGGCCCCCGCGGGCCAGCTCCTTGCTGATGGCATCGGCCACCACCGCATCATCGAAATCGCAGATGTAGGTGACAATGGCCTGGCGCTGCTCGGGAGGGGTGCTGATGATGCTGATGTCCCGGATGCCTAAAAGCGACATGTGAAGCGTGCGCGGAATGGGCGTGGCGGTTAGCGCCAGCACGTCCACCGAGGTCCGGATTTTTTTCAGCTTTTCCTTGTGGCGCACCCCGAAGCGCTGCTCCTCGTCGAGCACCACCAGCCCCAGATCCTTGAACTGCACGTCTTTTTGCAGCAGCCGATGCGTGCCCACCACGATATCAATACGCCCGTCGGCAAGCTGTTCGATGATCTGCCGCTGCTCCTTGACCGGCCGGAAACGGCTCAAACAGGCCACCCGGAAGGGGTACTTCTCGAAACGCTGGGAAAAGGTGGCAAAATGCTGTTCGGCCAGCACCGTGGTGGGCACCAGGACCGCCACCTGCCGGCCGCCGTTGACCGCGACGAAAGAGGCC
>JBJKSK010000249.1:0-3500 GCA_046704125.1 Desulfobacterales bacterium
ACAGGACTACGTCTTTGATGGCACCGCCAGCAGACCGTATCGGGAAACCGACCCCATGACTCCGTTAGGCGTCTACGGCCAAAGCAAGGCCGAAGGCGAGACAGCGGTTTCCCGCCTGCTTTCCCGCCACCTGATTTTACGTACCAGCTGGCTCTACGGCATTTACGGGGCCAACTTCGTCAAAACCATGCTGCGTCTGGGAAAACAACACCAGAGCCTTTCGGTGGTGGCCGACCAGCAGGGGTGCCCGACCTGTGCCGCAGATCTCGCTGAAACCATCCTGTCAGTGGCCTCTCGTTTTTTCCAGGGCAGCCCCGTGGCCTGGGGAACCTACCATTACTGCGGCCAAGGCATCACCACCTGGCACCGATTTGCGGAAACCGTCTTCGAGCTGGCCCGGCCCTTGACCGATCTTCTCGTCAGCCATGTCGAGGCCATCCCCACCAGCGCTTATCCCACGGCGGCCAAGCGGCCGGCGTTTTCGGCGCTGGACTGCAGCAAAATCCGCCAAAACTTTGACATCACTGCCCGCCCATGGCGTGAAAGTCTGGCCCGAACATTGAAACAGATCCTTGCCACAAATGGCTTCTGAAAGAAAAGCGCATGGGAGAATCTACACTGGTCATCGGCGGGTGCCGCAGCGGTAAAAGCAGCCATGCGATGGCTCTGGCCGAAGCCTTCCCCGGAGACCGCAAACTGTTTGTGGCCACCTGCGTACCAACCGATGCCGAGATGCACGACCGGGTCGCCCGCCACCGGGCCCAGCGGGATCACCGGTGGACCACCGCAGAAGTGGCCCTGGAAATTGCCGGCACGATCCGGGATAAAAATTCGGTTAGCGACGTGATTGTGGTGGACTGCCTGACGCTTTGGACCAGCAACCTGATGATGGCCGGCGAGCATCCAGAGACTATTTCACAAAAGGTCCAGCAGCTCATTGCCGCCATCATACAATCCAGATGCCCGGTGATTCTGGTGGCCAACGAAGTGGGCCTTGGCATCGTCCCGGAAAATCAGCTGGCCCGCCGATTTCGAGACCAGGCGGGGTTTATCAACCAGCAGGTGGCGGCTGCCGTAAATGACGTCGTATGGATGGTCGCCGGCATTGCCGTAGCCATCAAATCCGGTGAGCGCCGCTGACATGCCCGACACCCTCCCCCCACCGTTGTCCCGGGCTAAAAAACGGCTGACCGCGTTAAAGTCCAGGCTGACGCTAAAAGGTTTGGTCTCGGCCACCGGTTTTCTCACCACTTTGCCCATAGGAGACCACGACTTTCAACCCGTGGCCATGGTGACATGGTTTCCGGTCGTCGGGATTTTTCTTGGCGTTATCATCGCCATGTTCGACACGGCTGTCCTGCGGCTGTGGTCCCGACCGGTGGCTTCGCTAGTCGATGTCCTCGCGCTGCTTTTTCTCACCGGTGCGCTTCATGTCGATGGACTTGGTGATACCGCAGACGGGCTTTATGGCGGCCGAAGCCTGGAAAGTGCCCTGTCCATCATGAAAGACAGCCGCATGGGGGCCATGGGGGTAGTGGCCGTTTTCTGCGGGCTTTCGGCCAAGTGGGCCGGCATTTCCGGGCTCAACGCCCACCGCGGCCTCCTGCTGGTGCTGATTCCTGCCTACGCCCGGGGGGCCATGCTTTTTGGCATCAAGTTTCTGCCCTACGGCCGACCCGAAGGCGGCACGGGCCATGCCCTGTTTGAAACGCCGTTGGCGGCTGAAGCCTTTGCCGGAATGCTGCTGCCCGTAGTACTTTCCGGGCTTCTGGGCCTTTACGCGGTCGTGTTCAACATCGGCTATTTCCTGATGGTGGTCCTGATCCTGTTGTTTTACAAGCGGCGCATGGGCTGTATCACCGGCGACATGCTCGGGGCCATGGTCGAAATCCTGGAACCTGCCTTGTTTCTTCTGGTTACCGCCGGCGGCCTGCGATGATCCCCGGAGACGCGTCGGCAAGATGGCGCCCGATAAAAGTGGCGGCTGCGGCTGCCGCCCATTTTTTTCAGATTTTTCTTCGCCTTGGCAGGCTTGGCCCCCCCCCTTTTTTTGATTCCGGGTTTTTCTCGTGGCTGGGGCTTTTCCCGGTTGGACTGCGGGGCCGAACGGAAAAGCCATGACGCCGCTGCCCTCTTTTCCAGCTTCGTTTCGAAACCGGTTTCCCTTCCGGCTGGCGACCACTTCCTTTATCTTCCCGGACACCTGGGCCAAAAACGCCCGAAAACTGGCCCCCATTGTCGACGAGGTGGAACTGCTGCTGTTCGAAAGCCGATATCCCGACAATCTGCCAGGTCATGCCGAGATTGGACAACTGAGACAGATCGCGGCCGACACGGGGCTGACCTACAACGTGCATCTTCCAGGAGACCTGTTTGCAGGACACGTCGATGCGAATCACCGCACCCAAGCGGTAAAGACGTTGTGCCGGTTCGTGGAGCGAACCGCCTTACTGTCGCCCTCGACCTGGACCCTGCACCTGCCCTTTGACGGCTGCCAATGGCCGCCCACCTCTCTGGATGCCTGGAGAGATGCCGTAAATCGCAGTACGGCGCAACTTTTGGCCGAAACCGGACTCCAGCCCCGGCAGCTCTCGATAGAGACCCTGACAGAACCTTTCCGATGGATCGAACCGGTGGTGCAGGCCCTCGATTTAGCGATCTGTCTGGACATCGGCCACCGAATTTTGATGCATGCCCCGCTGGAGTCTTTTTTTTCCAGACATGCCCACCGGATCACCATCTTGCATCTGCACGGGGTAGAAGAAGGCCGGGATCACATCGGCACCGACCGGATTCCCGGACGATGGCAGGCGCCCATCCTCCATATCCTGGACCGGTTTTGCGGGGTGGTTTCGCTAGAGGTGTTTTGCCAAAATCATCTATCCGATTCTCTGGGCTGGCTATCCGAAGTCTGGGAAAACAGAATTCACAGGGACAGGATTTGAAAACATGCTGAGAATCGTTGCCGATAATCTTCAGATCACCCGTTTGGCAGTGGCCCAAGCCGTCGAAAACAGGGACCCAGAGCCGATCCAGGCGCTGATAAAAGCCTGCCAGGCAGCTGGCGCCGAAGCCATCGACATCAACTCCGGTCCGTTGAGCCGGGACCCGGAAGCCAAAATGAGTTTTCTGGTAGAAAGCGTCCAGGCGGTCACCGACTTGCCTCTGGTCATCGACACGGCCAACCCGCGCGCCATGCAAGCCGGCCTGGCCGCCTGCCGCAGACCGGCGGTCATCAACGGGGTCTCCCTGCAGCCGGAAAAACTTGAGCATATCCTGCCCCTGGCCAGAGCCTATGACACCGAGATCATCGGCTATCTGCTAACCGCCGAGGGCCATGTGCCTTCCGATGCCGACCAGCGGCTGGCCGCGGCCGTTGAGCTTCACGCGAAATGCCGCCAGGCGGGTATCCACGAAACGCGGCTGATCATCGACCCCATCGTGACTCCCCTGTCCTGGGAGGACGGCAAGCGCCAGTGCCGGGATCTGCTCGAGGTGAT
>JBJKSK010000250.1:0-7255 GCA_046704125.1 Desulfobacterales bacterium
CATCATGGTGCGCAGCTGCATCTGGTACTGCCTTCCGCTGGCGCCCCAGAGCTTAAGGGGGGCAGGCGGTGTGGGCGACGTCGGCGCAACCGGTGCAGGCCCTGCGGCCGATGCCCGGCACAGCGCCTCTTCCTCGCTTCGGATATATTCAAATACCGCCGCGACGGCGGCGGCTTGTTTTTTATGGCATTTCATCAGCGACCTCGATTCTGTGGGGGAAAGGCCCTTACATGGGGATGTTCCCGTGTTTTTTGGGGGGGCGAAGCTCGCGCTTGCCGCACATGATCTCCAGGGCCTCGATGAGCCGCGGCCGGGTCTGGCTGGGCACAATCACCGCGTCGATATAGCCTCGGGAGGCCGCACAATAGGGGTTGGAAAACAGGTCGTCGTACTCCTGGATCTTTTCCTGGCGTCTGGCCGCCGGGTCTGCGGCTTGCTTGATATCCTTGCGGTGGATGATGTTGGCCGCGCCGGCGGCGCCCATGACCGCGATCTGGGCCGTTGGCCAGGCAAAGGCCATGTCCGCCCCCAGATCCTTGGAGCACATGGCCAGATAGGATCCGCCGTAATCCTTGCGGGTGACCAACAGCAGCTTGGGCACCGTGGCCTCGGAATAACACCACAGCAGCTTGGCGCCGTGGCGGATGATCCCGCCCCATTCCTGCTGGCTGCCGGGCAGATATCCGGGCACATCGGCGATGGTCAGCATCGGCACGTTAAAGGCATCGCAAAAGCGTATAAAGCGCGTGGCCTTGTCCGAGGCGTTGATATCCAGACAGCCGGCGAGCACGGCGGGCTGGTTGGCGATGATACCGATGGTGCGGCCGTTTAGCCGCGCAAAGCAGGTGATGATGTTGGCGGCAAAAAATTCCGCGGGCTCAAAGACTTCGCCCTTGTCCACGATGGCCCCGATCACCCGTTTCATGTCATAGGACTGATTGGGGTTGTCTGGGATGATCGTGTCCAGCTCGGCGGCGGTGCGCATCGGATCGTCACCGGTGACGGCCATCGGGGGGTCTTCCATGTTGTTGGCCGGCAGATAGCTCAGCAGCTGCTTGATCCGGGAAATGGCATCCTGATCGTTTTCGCAGGCAAATTGGGCCACGCCGCTTTTTTCGTTGTGGGTCATGGCGCCGCCAAGCGCCTCGAAGGAAATCTCCTCACCGGTGACCGACTTGATCACCTCTGGGCCGGTGATATACATGTAGGAGGTGTCCTTGACCATGAAGATGAAATCCGTCATGGCCGGCGAATAGACCGCGCCTCCGGCCGTAGGCCCCATGATGGCCGAAATCTGGGGGATGACGCCCGAAGCCAGCGAATTGCGGTAAAAGATCTGGCCGTAACCCGACAGGGCATCCACGCCTTCCTGGATGCGGGCTCCGCCGGAGTCGTTTAAGCCCACAAAAGGCACGCCGGCTTTCATGGCCAGGTCCATCACTTTGCAGATCTTTTTGGCGTGCATTTCCCCGAGGCTGCCGGCTCTGGCCGTGAAATCCTGGGCGAAGGCAAACACCGGTCGGCCGTCTACCTGACCATGGCCGGTGATCACGCCGTCTGAGGGGATCTCGACGGTCTCCATTCCGAAATTCACGCAGCGATGGGTGACAAACGTGTCGATTTCCCGGAAGGTGCCAGGATCAAAAAGCAGGTCGAGCCGTTCCCGGGCGGTGAGTTTGCCGCTTTCCTTGTGCTTGGCCACCGCCTTTTGCCCGCCGAGTTGCCGGACCTTGGATTCCCGGTCCCTGAGTTGCTGTATTTTGTCTTCCACAATTCCCATGATCCGTATCCTTTCGTGTCGCAAAATTTAGGCTGTCAGGCTATCGCCTATAGTCAACTACTGTGACTGAGTTCCAATAAAACCAAACCATATGTCCTGATGGGCCGGACACGCATGGAGCCGTTTCGGCCGGACATGTAACCGATTCTAATTTCGCGCCGCCGTCTTGCGCCGGTGGCTTGTTTCGGCGACACTGGCCAGCAGCTGTCCGGCGGCGGCTGGGGCCGTCATTTCGCCTTGGGCCACGGCCTGCCGCAGATTCGGCAGCGTTGCCTGAACCACAGGATCATTGAAAAACCGCTCCCTGAGCCCCTCTTCCACGAGACTCCACATCCAATCGGTGGCCTGTTGGCTGCGTTTGTGGTCCAACTCCCCGGTTTGCTGCATGCGGCGCCGGTGATCGAGCACCGTCTCCCAAATGTCTGCTATGCCGGTTAGCTCCAGGGCGCTGCAGGTCATCACCGGCGCAGACCAGGCTGTCGAGCCGGGGCGAAGCAGGTGCATCGCGTTTTCGTATGCCCTGCGGGCACGCCTGGCGTGCACGATATTGTCCCCGTCTGCCTTGTTGATGGCCACGGCATCGGCAAGCTCCAACACGCCTTTTTTGATGCCCTGCAGCTCGTCTCCGGCGCCGGCGAGCATCAGCACGAGAAAAAAGTCAACCATGGAGGCCACCGTGGTCTCGGATTGGCCCACTCCCACGGTCTCCACGATGATCACGTCAAAACCGGCGGCCTCACAGGCGAGCATGGTCTCTCTGGTCTTTCGGGCCACCCCGCCCAGCGTGCCGCCGGCCGGAGACGGGCGGATAAAGGCCCTCGGCTCGGAGGACAGCCGTTCCATCCGGGTCTTGTCGGCCATGATGCTGCCCCCGCTTCGGGGACTGCTGGGATCCACGGCCAGCACGGCTACCTGGTGATCGTGTTCGACCAGGTATACGCCCAAGCTCTCGATGAAGCTGCTCTTTCCCACCCCGGGCACCCCGGTGATGCCCAGGCGTACGGATTGTCCGGCATAAGGCAGCAAGCCGCCGAGGATATCTCGAGCCAGTGCCTGGTGGGCCGGCAGACGGCTTTCGATCATGGTGATGGTCTTGGCCAGCACGCGCCGGTCGCAGGTCAGCACGCCCTGGATATAATACTGGGGATCATCAACGATCATGAATACGCTTCCTGTGGCAAACCACACGCCTCTAACCGGAACCGGTTCCGACCATCGGGGGGCCCCGATGGCCGGACAGCGCCCGCAAGGGCCTATTTCCGGGCTTTTTCCAGGGCGTTGAGCACCTGGTTGGCCGAATCGGTAATGGCCGTCCCGGGCCCGAAAATGCCCACCACTCCGGCCTGATACAGCTCCCCGTAGTCTTTCGGCGGGATCACGCCGCCGGCCACCACGAGAATGTCCTGGCCGCCTTGTTTTTTCAGCGCGGCGATCAGCGCGGGCACCAGGGTCTTGTGCCCGGCGGCCAGACTCGATGCGCCCACGATGTGAACGTCGTTTTCCACCGCCATCCGGGCGGCTTCCTCGGGGGTCTGGAACATGGGGCTGATGTCCACATCGAAGCCCAGATCCGCGTATGCCGAGGCCACGACCTTGATGCCCCGATCATGGCCATCCTGACCCATCTTGGTCACCAGGATGCGGGGCCGGCGGCCCTCTCTGGCGGCAAAATCGGCGATGCGCTTTTTAAGCGACTCAAAGACCTCGCTGTCACTGTACTCGGCGGCATAGACGCCGGAGATGCATTGCGTGGTGGCCACAAAACGGCCAAAGGCTTTTTCCATGGCATCCGAGATCTCTCCCACCGTGGCCCGGGCGCGAACGGCGGGAATACAGGCTTGCAGCAGATTGCTCCCGTCTTCAGCCGCGCGGGTGACACCTTCCAGGGCCTGGCGCACGGCAAGCGCGTCGCGTTTGGTCTTGATGTCCTTGATGCGGGCGATCTGTTCGTCGCGCACCGAGGCGGGAACCTCGAGGATGTCCAGATTGACGTCTTCTTCGATCTGGTACTTGTTGACTCCGACGATGACATCTTTTCCCTGGTCGATTCGGGCCTGTTTGCGGGCCGCGGACTCCTCGATGCGCATCTTGGGCATGCCGGTTTCGATGGCCTTGGCCATCCCGCCGAGAGATTCGACTTCGTCGATGATCTTCTGGGCTTCCTCGATGATGCCGGCGGTCAGGGCCTCGACATAGTAGGAGCCGCCCAGAGGGTCGACCACGTGGCAAACCTGGGACTCTTCCTGGATGATGATCTGTGTGTTGCGGGCAATGCGCGCCGAAAAATCGGTGGGCAGCCCGATGGCCTCGTCAAAGGAGTTGGTGTGAAGCGACTGGGTGCCGCCAAGGGCCGCGGCCAGGGCCTCCATCGTGGTACGGATCACGTTGTTGTAGGGATCCTGGGCCGTAAGGCTCCAGCCTGAGGTCTGGCAATGGGTTCGCAGCATGGCCGACTTGGGATTTTTCGGGTTAAACTGGCTGATCAACCGGTGCCACAGAAAGCGCGCGGCCCGGAGCATAGCGATTTCCATGAAAAAATTCATCCCGATGCCAAAGAAAAAAGACAGCCGCGGCGCAAAGGCATCGATGTCCAGGCCTGCGGCCAGAGCCGCCCGCACGTATTCGACCCCGTCGGCCAGGGTAAAGGCGGTTTGCAGCACCGAGTTGGCCCCGGCTTCCATCATGTGATAGCCGCTGATGGAGATGGTGTTGTACTTGGGCATGTTCTGGGAGCAGTAACCGATAATGTCCGAGACGATCCGCATGCTGGGTTTCGGCGGATAGATGTAGGTGTTCCGGGTCAGATATTCCTTGAGAATATCGTTCTGGATCGTGCCCTGGAGCTGTTCCTGCTTGACGCCCTGTTCTTCGGCGGCCACGATGTAACCGGCCAGGATGGGAAGCACCGCGCCGTTCATGGTCATGGACACGCTCATCTGGTCCAGCGGGATCTGATCGAAGAGAATCTTCATGTCCTCGACCGAGTCCACCGCCACACCGGCCTTGCCGATATCTCCGGCCACCCGGGGATGATCCGAGTCGTAGCCGCGGTGGGTGGCCAGGTCGAAGGCCACGGAAAGCCCTTTCTGCCCGGCGGCCAGGTTGCGCCGGTAAAAGGCATTGGATTCTTTTGCCGTGGAAAACCCGGCATACTGGCGGATCGTCCAAGGCCGGCCCGCATACATGGTGGCCATGGGACCCCGGACATAAGGGGCGAGGCCGGGAAGCGTGTTGACGCTTTCAAGCCCTTGGATATCTTTTTCGGTATAAAGGGGCTTTACCCGGATGCCCTCGGGGGTGTTCCAGTCAAGAGACGCCAACGGCTTTGTTTTCAGCTGCTTGGCGGCAAGGGCTTCCCATTTCTTTACGTCTGCCATGACACACTCTCCTTTTACGGGTCTTTAGCAGCGGGCGTTTTATTCATGAGCGAGCGCTCAGTCGAGCAACACCCTAATGGAAAATTGGTGACTTGTCAAAGCCGGCGGCAACAACTCTCCGGTCTGTTTTCGCAAACCTACCGCTGGCACAGTTCAACCAGGACTCCGGCCGTGGCCTTGGGGTGCAAAAAGGCGATTTTGGCCCCGCCGGCGCCGATGCGCGGTTTTTCGTCGATAAGCCGAATCCCTTTGGCTTTAAGCTCGGCCAGGGCCTGCTCGATGTTTTCCACACGAAAAGCCACATGCTGGATGCCTTCGCCTCTTTTCTCGATATACTTGGCCACGGGGCCGTCTGCGGCCGTGGATTGGAGAAGCTCGACCTCGCTTTGGCCCACCGGGAAAAAGGCCGTGGTAACCTTTTGTTCGGCCACGGTCTCCTCGCCTTCAAAGGGCAGACCCAGCACGTCGGACCAGAATTTTTTACCGTCTTCGATGCTTTTTACCGCAATACCGAGATGATCGATGCCAAGTATCTTCATGCCCTTCTCCTTTGCTGGTAGATTGCGGGGCGAAGCGTCCCCTCGGGGATCGCCCCCCGTTCAACGGTTATCGTCAGGCTTGGGTTTGCTGATGGCGCGCCACACCATCTCGAACAAGACGTCGGCTTGCCCGGACAGGCTTTCGGCCTGTTTTCGGTAGATCCACATGAAAAAAGACCGCTGAACCAGACCGTGCATGAAATCCAGCAGCACGCTGGCGCGCACCTCGGCGGTGAGAATGCCTTCTTTCTGACCCTTGCACAGGGCCTCGAGAAAGATATTGATCATCTTTTGCTGCGGGAAGGTGGCATCGGACATCCAGGTTTTCATGGGTACGGTCATAAACAGGATGCGGCCGAGTTCCGGATTTCGTTCATAGTAGTCCAACTGCACCCAGAACACCTTGCGAAGCCGCTCCTTGAGATCCGCGATCCCCCTGAGATGATCGATCATTCTCTCGGTGAGTTCGTAGAGCTTTTCATCGACGAAGGCAAACAGCAACCCTTCCTTGCTGCCGTAGCGGTTGTAGATGGTGGAGAAACTCACCCCGGCCTGCTTGGCCACGGTGCGCATATTGGCTTTGTGAAAATCGGAGTTGGAAAACACATCCAAGACCGCGGTTTCCAGCCGGCTTCGGATTTCGGGGTTGAAATCACGGGACGGCCGGTTCCCAGGCGTTTTTCCCAGCGCCGCGTACCGGCGGCTCACGGCCTTTCGTGAAAGGCGGTGCTTTTCGTTTTCCTGAACTTGCATCGGGCGATATTGGCGACCAGACATCGTTTTTGTCATGCGTTTTCCCCTGGTGTGGTCCGGTTTCAGGAAGGCGATTTTATGACGGGCCTCCAGGTCAACACCGGGTGCTTTTTCATCAAATGCAACATTGTTCCTCTGATTAATATTTTTATTATATTGATTTTCTAATTAAAAATTGTTTTGCCTGTTTATATTTTCATATAATCCGTAACATTGTTATTCTTACAAAAAAATAATTAATGAAGCCCGAAACGCCTGTCAAGAAAAAAATATTCCATTACCCAAAAACACGTAGCCGGCACCTTGGAAAGTGCCGGCTACGGCGAAACGGCCACTTGGGAGAAAGTGGCGTGAATTTTGGGGGATAGGTTATTTTTTGCTCCTGGCCTGCGCCAGTCCGATGCTTTCCAGGGCCTTTTGCATTTCGCCCAGAGTGGCGGGGTCATCAATGGTGGCCGGGGTTTTATACGGTTTGTTGTCGGCGATTTTCTGGATGGTGCCCCGCAAAATCTTGCCCGATCGGGTCTTGGGCAGGCGCTTGACCACGGTGGCGGCCTTGAAGGCGGCCACCGGTCCGATGCGCTTGCGCACCATCTGGACCACTTCATCGATAATCTGACTGTGGGGTTTGGCCACCCCGGCCTTGAGCACGAGAAAGCCGATGGGGATCTGCCCCTTGAGCTGGTCTTCCACGCCGAGCACCGCGCACTCGGCCACATCCGGATGATCGGACAGCACCTCTTCCATAGCCCCGGTGGACAGCCGGTGACCGGCCACGTTGATGATATCGTCGGTACGTGACATGA
>JBJKSK010000251.1:0-6648 GCA_046704125.1 Desulfobacterales bacterium
CCTTCATGTCGGTAAGATTTTCCTCCCGGTACAGATTAGAGGTGTCCACGGTAAAATCGATTTTGGGCATTTGGAAATGTTGATCCATTAAAGATGATCCTTTCTTGGGTTCATGTAGGGTTGCCGTTTGTGATTTGGCCTTGGTGACTCAAACCCAAATTACGGACAAAGTCAACCCCGGTGGCAAAAAACATCAGGATGCCAGCTCGGTTTTACCCGCCGCCGGAAACCGCCGCCTTGATTTTCTCCGGTTCCAGGTGTAGTTTGACCAAAAATCACAGGCTTCGTTTACCCTGCCGGCAACAGGATAAACCCTGAGGAAAGGATGTTTCATGGAATCCCTGTTCCAGGGAGTTGGCTATAACCTGCGCGGCATCTGGCTGGGCATCCGGACTCCGAAACTGTTGTGGCTGGCTGCGCTTCGGTTTACGGCCATGGTTGTCTTGACCCTGGCAGCGGCCACGGTTGTGTTTGCCTATCGCGGGCCGATCCTTGATATGCTCTGGAACCGGCCGCAGAGCCTGTGGCTGCTATGGTTGTGGTATGTGGCCGCCTGGCTGTTGTCGTTGCTGCTGGCCGTTTTTTCAGCCATTGTGGCCTACCTGGCGGGTCAACTCCTTTTTGCCGTGGTGATCATGGACCAGATGTCTAAAATCACGCAACGCGTCGTCACCGGCCGTTTGCCCATAGAATGCCAGCGCAGCTTTTTATCCCAACTGGGATACCTCGTCGGCCAGGAAATTCCCAGGTCCACGATCCCGATCCTGATTACCCTGATGCTGATGGCCTTGAGCTGGCTGACGCCCGGGGGCCCGGTGGTGACCGCGATCACTTCTCTGGTTGCCGTCGTCTTTCTCGCCTGGGACCACACGGACCTGTTCCCCGCACAGCAGATGCAGCCCTTTGGGCAGCGCTTCCGATCTCTTAGGGCCACCTGGTTGTTTCACCTGGGCTTCGGGCTATTGTTTCTGGTTCCCTTGTTCAATGTGGTGGCCCTTTCATTTGCGCCGGTTGGCGGCACGTTGTATCATCTGGACCGGAGCCGATGATCGGCTCTTTTCCGTCAACGACATGGTGGAGGACCGATCCTCGTGGTCATCCAAGAAAAAATTCGTATCGATGCTCCGCTTTCCAGGGTCTGGCAGGTTTTCTCCAAGATGGAAGACTGGGAAACTTGGAACGAGGTCTGCGAGCAGTGCTACTATCTGGAAGGCGATGAAATGGCAAGGGGAGCATGTTTTTCCTTTGTGATAAAGCCGTTTCGCATTCCTATCCGCCTTGCTGCCAGATTCGTCAACTGCGTGCCTGGCCGTGAGGTGACCTGGGTCGGGGACAGGCTTGGCATTCACGCCGAGCACACCTTCCGGTTTAGCGAACAAAACGCTCAGGTGACCTTGCTTAGCATCGAGCGGTTCAGCGGCCCGATGGTCTGGATGAGTCGACTGGTCTTCGTGCCTTCCCGGCTGCACCGGCTCACCCGGAAGCTGCTTTTGGCCATCAAGGATCGGAGCGAATGCGGTTACTGTTGCCAACCGCAGGCCATCTATCCGGGATAACCATCGATGAACCGGATAAAGCCCGCGCAACCCGATTTTCTCGACGATTTTATCGCCAAACTGTCCCGGCTTTGCTTTACGGCCCCGGTGAGCCATGTCTACAATCCCCTGATCTATGCCCGCAGGCCATACGAAATCTACATACAGCGATACGCCCGCCCGAACATCAAGACCCTGTTTTTGGGCATGAACCCCGGGCCCTGGGGAATGGCACAGACCGGCGTCCCCTTTGGAGAAGTGAAGCTGGTTCGTGACTGGCTTGGCATTCAGGCTCCCGTCGGGCAGCCGGAAAAACCTCATCCCAAACGGCCCGTGGAGGGCTTTTCCTGCAATAAAAGCGAGGTCAGCGGCGCCCGACTCTGGGGTTGGGCCAGAAATCGCTTTGAAACGCCTCAACACTTTTTTTCCCGCTTTTTCGTGGCCAATTACTGCCCCCTGGTCTTTATGGAAGAAAGCGGTCGCAACCGCACGCCAAGCGCCCTGCGGGCCGATCAGCGAAAACCCCTGGAACAGATCTGCGACCAGGCACTACGGCAGATGGTGCAATGGCTTGGACCAGAAATGGTGATCGGTGTCGGCCGGTTTGCCTCGTTGCGGGCGACAAAGGCCCTGGTGGGGCTGCCCGTCAGGGTGAGCGGCATCACCCATCCCAGTCCGGCCAACCCCAAGGCCAACCGCGGCTGGGAAACGATTATCGAGGCAGAGTTGCGAGTCATCGGAATCGAGGTCTAAGCAGGGCTGTGACAGCCAGACTTTAGTGCCTTACCCTTGAAATCCTGTCAAAAAAAACAACAAATCATTCCAGAAGTTTCACAAATGATTTTCTCCTACAGTCTAATAGACTACGGCCTGCAGCCTTGCGGGCATAGCCCGTCTTAGGTCTTTAGGCGGCTTCGGTAGCAGGGAACAGGCATGGGTGAAAATTCGTAAAATCCGTGGACAGACTCTGGCTCCATGTGCCAATGATCACGGATCATCAACATCCAAGGAAAGGGAAATGGACCATGAAAGAGATCCGATGGGCGCTGTGGCTCCTGCTCGCCATGTTGATTCCCGCCACTGTCATGGCCGCCGAGAGCAAACAGCCCAGGGTGAAATTCGAGACCAGCCAGGGAACCATTGTGATCCAACTCAATGCCAAGGCGGCTCCGATTACCGTCAAGAATTTCTTAACCTATGTGAAAACGGGTTTTTACGACGGGACCGTGTTTCACCGGGTCATCAAGGGCTTCATGTTCCAGGGAGGTGGCCTGACAGCGGATATGCACCCCAAAAGGACCGGTTCCCCCATTCCAAACGAGGCCGGCAACGGGTTGAAAAACCTCGCCGGAACCATCGCCATGGCCCGGACTTCAGACCCCGATTCGGCCACCAGCCAGTTTTTCATCAACACCGCGGACAACACCTTTCTCGATCATAAGGCCGACACTGCTCAGGGGTGGGGCTACTGCGTTTTTGGCCGGGTCGTTTCCGGCATGAACGTTGTCTCGGCCATTGAGGCCCAGCCGACCCACACGGTAGGCCCTTATCGAAACGTGCCGGTCACCCCGGTGGTCTTCATCAAAGCGGTCGTGGTGCCCTGAGCCGAAATGGTGGCCGGAGCCGGTGGTTGAGATCTTCAATGCTTGACGTTTGACGGATAAACGCTATCTTAAAGGCCATGATAAGGATTTCTTTTGAACCGGGCATTGAATACCGGCTGTCTGTGGGTCATGAAATTTATACGAATTTGCAATCTTCCCGGGAAACTATATATTCCGGATCTGTCTCGGGGACAGCCGGCGGCCCCCTGCAGGGACTGCTTCGCCTGTCAGCAGTGTGCGCCAAGCCGGTGTAGGATCTGCCGCGAAACCCGTACGCAGGCCGGGTCGCCGGAAAAACCCCGGATGCATCGCTGGAGCGGCTGCCTTGAAAACAAAGCACCGTGACCCCAACGTGGACAAAAATTCACGGTTCACTGCCAGGTTGCACACCGAGGCAAAATGTAATATATGAGCGATGTTTTTCCAGATCGAGGCAATTTTACCGGTGCCAATCTGCTCGCAGGACCGGTATGATTGCCACTTTTTTTTAAAGGAGCCTATTGATGGCCAATGAAGTCAACAAGATCATCTATTCGATGATCGGTGTGAATAAATTTCACCAGAAGCGCCCTATCATTCGCGATATTTCCCTGTCTTATTTCTACGGCGCCAAGATCGGCGTGCTGGGATTAAACGGCTCGGGGAAAAGCACCCTGCTGCGAATCATGGCAGGCAAGGAAAAAGACTTCAACGGCCAGGCCATCTTGTCGCCCGGGTACAGCGTGGGGCATCTGGAACAAGAACCGGTGCTCGACGAAAAAAAGACGGTGCGCCAGGTCGTGGAGGAAGGCGTGCAGGAGATCGTGGATCTCATGGATGAATTCAACCGGATCAACGAGCAATTTGCCCAGCCCATGGATGATGAGGCCATGGACAAACTCATCGCGCGCCAGGGCGAAGTCCAGGAGAGACTGGATCATGCCGAGGCCTGGGATCTGGACTCCCGGCTGGAAATGGCCATGGATGCACTGCGCTGTCCGGCGGGCGATACGGCCGTTTCGGTGCTTTCCGGCGGCGAGCGGCGCCGGGTGGCCCTGTGCCGCCTGCTGCTGCAAAATCCAGACATTCTGCTTCTCGATGAACCCACCAACCATCTGGATGCCGAGTCGGTGGCCTGGCTGGAGCAGCACCTGCAGCGCTATGCCGGCACCGTGATCGCCGTCACCCACGACCGCTATTTTCTCGATAATGTCGCCGGATGGATTTTGGAGCTCGACCGGGGCCACGGCATCCCCTGGAAAGGAAACTACAGCTCGTGGCTGGAACAAAAGCGAAAGCGCCTGGCCCAGGAGGAAAAACTGGCCTCGGAACGCCAAAAGACCCTTGAACGTGAACTGGCCTGGATCCGCATGACTCCCAAAGGCCGCCGGGCCAAGTCCAAGGCCCGCATCAGTGCCTACGACGACTTGCTCAGCCAGGAGACCCAGCAGCGTGCCAAGGACCTTGAAATCTATATTCCCCCCGGACCCAGGCTGGGAGATGTAGCCGTGGAGGCCCGCGGCGTCAGCAAGTCCTATGGCGACCGGCTGCTGGTGGAAAACATGTCCTTTTCGCTTCCCCCGGGGGCCATCGTCGGTGTGGTGGGGCCAAACGGTGCTGGGAAAACCACGTTGTTCAAGATGATCACCGGCCAGGAATCCCCGGATGCCGGGGCCTTTCATCTCGGCAAAACGGTGCGTCTGGGCTACGTGGATCAAAACCGGGATGTCCTGGACCCGGATAAAACCATCTGGGAGACCATCTCCGAGGGAGCCGAAACCCTCTGGCTGGGCACCCGGGAAGTCAATTCCAGGGGATACGTGGCCCGGTTTAACTTCTCGGGCGCCGATCAGCAAAAAAAAGTCAGCACGCTATCTGGTGGAGAGCGCAACCGGGTGCACCTGGCCCGGATCTTAAAAACCGGGGCCAATCTGCTGCTGCTCGACGAACCCACCAACGACCTGGATGTCAACACCATGCGCGCACTGGAAGAAGCATTGGAGTCCTTCGGCGGCTGTGCGGTGGTCATTAGCCACGATCGCTGGTTTTTAGACCGTATCGCCACCCACATTCTGGGTTTTGAGGGCGACAGCCGAGTGGTTTGGTTCGAGGGAAACTATTCCGATTATGAGGCCGACCGCCGGGCGCGGCTGGGGACCGACGCCGACCAGCCCCACCGGATTCGGTACCGGCAAATGATCCGGCGCTAAACCGTTTTTCATCAATATTACACCTTGTAGGCTTTTATTCATCTGCATGACATGTTTTTGAAAGGGAAAATCATGACCGATATGTCAACGGTTACATTGTACAGCGGGGGCCATCACGGCACCGAGGCCGAGTTTGGCAAAAACGCGCAACGCTGGGGGATTGCCGAAGTCAATTTCAGCTTCGAGGGACATCAGATGGAAAGGGATCACAATGTCCGGATGCTCGATGAAGAAGAGCTGAAAAAAGGCGACATCAGCATGGAAATCGTCTCCCGGCGAATGGGCCGGACCTACGCCCGCGCCGAGAAGATCCGCCGGGTGATCCAGTTGCTGTTTCATATCGTCAACAAAGGCTACCATGTCCTGGCCGTCGGTTGGATCCAGCCAGACAACACGGTTAAAGGCGGCACCGGTTGGGGCGTGGAACTGGGCAAATTGTTCAACCGGCCGATAAGTGTCTTCGACCAGGAGAAAAATGCCTGGTTTGCCTGGATAGAAAACCGCTGGGTGCCGCAAACCCCGACGATTACCGGAGACTCCTTTTCCGCCACGGGAACCCGCGACCTCACCGAGGCCGGCAAGGCGGCCATCGCCGAGTTGTTCCAGCGCTCCTTCGGGCCGGCCAAAGACAAATAGTTTTCATATCATGGCACTTGTCAGTCTGAAAGACATCTCGCTGGGCTTTGGCGGCCCGCCACTTCTTGAGGAAGTCGCGCTTCAAATCGAGCCGGCCGAGCGCATCGGCCTCGTGGGCCGAAACGGGGTCGGAAAATCCACCCTGCTGCGCATCATCCAGGGCCAACTGGAACCCGACGCCGGAGAGATCATCCGCCAAAAGGGGCTTCGCATCGCCTTTTTGCCCCAAGAAGTCCCCGAAGCTATCGAAGGCCATGTTATCGATATTGTTCACAAATCAGGTAATTTGACAAAAACTTCAAGGTGGCAGCCGATCGAAGCCGCCGAGCGAATCATTTCCAAAATGGCCCTGGATCCAAAAGCCAGGTTCGAAACGCTTTCGGCCGGGCTCAAGCGCCGGGTGCTGCTGGCCTGCGGCCTGATGAACAATCCCGATCTGCTGCTGCTCGATGAACCCACCAACCATTTGGACATCGAAGCCATCGAGTGGCTGGAAAATTTTTTGCTCCGGGAAACAGGCAGCCTGATGTTTGTCACCCACGACCGGGTGTTTCTCCAAAAACTGGCCACCCGCATCGTGGATTTGGATCGCGGCAAGCTCTCCAGTTGGGCCTGTGACTATGACAGTTATTTGAAGCGAAAAGCCGATGCCCTGGCTGCCGAAGAGAGTCAGCAGGCCCATTT
>JBJKSK010000252.1:0-2812 GCA_046704125.1 Desulfobacterales bacterium
GGTTTGGCCCGCAATTTGGTTAGCGGATACAGCCGGGAGCCTTGTCCGCCGCCCATAATCAACCCCAACACGGCATTCATTTTCATCTTGATCCCTTTCAGAAGCCACCTTGACTGTGGATGTAATCGGCAAGATCCGCCACGCGGCAGGAATAGCCCCACTCGTTGTCATACCAGCAGACCACCTTGGCCAGATTTCCGGAAAGCACCAGGGAAAACTCTGCATCCACGATCGAAGAATAGGCATTGCCTTTAAAGTCGCTGGACACCAACGGCTCCTGGCAATACTGCAGAATTTCTCTGAGCTGACCATCGGCGGCATCCTTCAGGGCGCTTCTCAATGTTTCCGTGTCGGTCTGTTTTTCCAGGACGGCGGTAAAATCCACCACCGAGACCGTCGGGGTGGGAACCCTTAGCGAGTAACCGTCGAATCGGCCTTCCATCTGGGGAATCACCAGAGCCAGGGCTTTGGCCGCTCCGGTGGTGGTTGGAATGATGTTTTGAGCCGCCGCCCTGGCCCTGCGCGGGTCTTTGTGAGGCAAATCCAGAATCCGCTGGTCATTGGTGTATGAATGAACCGTAGTCATCAGGCCCTTGACGATGCCGAAGCGCTCATGGATGACCTTTACCGGCGGCGCCAGACAGTTGGTGGTGCAAGAAGCGTTGGAGACGATGTGGTGGCGCTTGGGATCGTAGTCCCGGTGGTTGACCCCCATGACGATCGTGTGGTCGACTTCCTTGGCCGGAGCCGATATGATCACCTTTTTGGCGCCGGCTTTCAGATGGGCGGCGGCCTTGGGGCCGGTTCGGAAAATCCCTGTGGATTCGACCACCAGATCAACCCCGAGTTCATCCCAGGCAATATTGGCCGGATCCCTCTCGGCAAAAGAGCGGATGGGTGCGCCGTTTATCACCAGGTCATCGCCGCGGGTTTCCACTGTTCCCGAAAAGGCGCCGTAGTTGGTGTCATGTTTGAAAAGCCGGGCATTGGTTTGAACGTCAAACAAGTCGTTGATGGCCACCACCTTCAGGGTTTCCGGGTGACGCTCCAAGGCTGCCTTGATCACCTGTCGTCCGATTCTTCCGAACCCGTTTATTCCAATTTTTAGCATGGTGTCTTTCCTCCTGTCTAATCTTCGTCTATCCGGTAACGGTCGGCCACAAGCATCTCAAAATCGGTTCTCAGGCTTTGATGAAGCCTTGCGTTTTCGAGGGCAAGCCCGCTTATGCGCGCCATGGCTTCGAGAAATCGCATTTCCTCTGGATCAAAAGCGCGCACCTCGCCGCTGTAGATCCTGAGAACCCCCACGGCCTTTCCCTCTGCAGTCAGGGGGGCGACCAAAACAGAGAATATGTTCTCCTGCCGGGCCTTTTCCGGGTACTGCCAGCGGGGATCGGACTGGGCATTTTCCACGTAAAGGGTCTTTCCTTGAAGGGCCTCGCGGTCCAAGGCCGAGGCTTCGATGAGCACCGGCCCCTTGCGGATATAGCCGGTGCTCAACCCGGTGGAGGCTCCCAGAATCAATTTGCGCCGCCTGTGGTCCAGTATCCGGATACTGCATGCCTTGACTTGCA
The DNA here is from genome assembly GCA_046704125.1 of Desulfobacterales bacterium. GTDB lineage: Bacteria > Desulfobacterota > Desulfobacteria > Desulfobacterales > JBJKSK01 > JBJKSK01. The sequence continues at coordinate 1,575 of JBJKSK010000252.1, forward strand.
GCGCCTGGACCATGGATTCCACCACGCGTTGCATCACCTGGTCATGGTCAAGCGAGCCCACGATTTTCTCCAGAGCCTCGTACAGCGCTTTAAAAAAATCGCGATCTTTTCTCATGGATATCTCCTTTCATGTCATTCGTCTGTCCGAACCCGTTTCGAACCCGGTCTTGGCCGGGCCGGTTCGCCTCAAAAACGGCAACCGACCCGGCGGCGCAAAAAACGTCCATAAAAGTCACTGCTTTTGATCATATCAAGGTTTACAGGCGGCATCAAATCGCTGCGGCTGGCATGTCCGCCGGTTCCCCATTTATTTCGGCAACCGGCTTTTTGACGAAAAACAGCATCCCGGCCGTCACCGCAGTGCCCGCGACAATGGAAAGGACATAAAGGGCCAGATGGGTAACGGCGTTTGGAATCAGCAGGACAAAAACCCCGCCGTGGGGCACGAGCAGATGCGCGCCAAAGGCCATGGACATGGCTCCGGTTACCGCCGAGCCGACCATGATGCTGGGAATCACCCGGAGCGGATCCCGGGCCGCATAGGGAATGGCCCCTTCGGTGATAAAGGATATGCCCAGCACAAAGGCCGCCTTGCTGGCTTCGCGTTCTTCGACGGTAAAGCGGTTTTTAAACAAGGTGGCGGCCAGGGCCAGACCCAGGGGCGGGACCATGCCGGCGGCCATGACCGCAGCCATGGGCGCATAGATCTTGCTGGCCAAAAGGCCCACGGAAAAGGTATAGGCCGCCTTGTTGACCGGCCCTCCCATATCAAAGGCCATCATCGCCCCCAGAATGAATCCCAGCAGCAGCGCACTTCCCTCCTGCATGCCCACCAGCCAGGCTTGCAGACCGTTCATGGCCACCTTGACCGGAGGGCCGACCACGTAAATCATCAGCAAACCCACGATCAACGTCGAGAGCAGCGGCAGGATCAACACCGGCTTTAATCCCTGCAAATTTTCGGACAGGTTGATGTGACGGTTCAAAAACCCGGTGAGGTACCCGGCGATGAATCCGGCCACGATCCCGCCCAAAAAACCCGCACCCACGGTGGTGGCCAGCATGCCGCCGATCAGCCCCGGGGTGATGCCCGGCCGGTCGGCGATCGAATAGGCGATGAAAGCCGCCAGCACCGGCACAAACAGCGTGAATGCGGTGGCCCCGCCAATCTGCATCAAGGCCCATCCGAAGCTGCCTTTGGCATTGCCCGCATAGATGCCGCCAAAGGCAAAGGCCAG
>JBJKSK010000253.1:0-4093 GCA_046704125.1 Desulfobacterales bacterium
CTCCGGCACCGGGAATCGGCGGGCTGCTTTCCCAGTCGCTTATCGATGGCCGAAGTGCCCGCCCGTTAGGCAGCCAAAATTACGCTCTGATTACCAGTGACTATCTGAATTTGAACGCCCGGGTGGATTTCCATTTCGCTATGGTGGATGCCATATGCGGTCCCACGGTCCGGGAAAATCATATTCATTTCCGGTTCAAGGGCGGTGGCACCAATGCCGCACAGCGCGAACGTCGGGCGCGATTCGTGGCCTCTGTGCTGCGTAGCTATCGCTTTTTTGCCGACCAGAAAGGGGATCTGGTGACCGCTTCCATCATCGAGGCGCGCCGGGAGGAGATTCAGCAGCGGCTGGAAATGCTGGGAAGACTATTGGGTTTTAGCCGCCTGCTGGACGCCACGATGAAAGACGACACCATGCCCGAAAAGATTGCGGATGCTTTCCTGGAGCAGGATTACGAACTCAAAACCTTAGATGAAGACAACCGGTAGTCATCCTCGCATGCCCGTCTTACCCGTGATTAAAGCGAACCCTGGGCAGTTCCACGGCAGTTAGCACGTTCCCATAGACCGCCCCGGTATCGATGCCGATTTTGTCTTCGGTGACAAAGGGGTTTTCAAAAGGGGTGTGGCCAAAAACCACTGTGACGTCCATCGGATCCGGATAGCTTAAAAACCGATGCCGTACCGTCAGCAACCGGTCCAGAGGACACGCTGCCGGATCCTCTCCCGGGATGACTCCGGCGTGAATAAAAAGATAGCGGCCCAGATAGCAGTAGGGAAGCAGGTTTTGCAGAAAAACACGGTGAGCATCTGGAAGAAAAGACAAATCCCTTAGCGATCGGATGGAGGGGCTGCTGTAGCTATCCAGGGTGGCTTCCACCCCGAGTTGTCTGAGAATCTGCAATCGATCCGGTTCACCGGTGCGGGCGTATTCCAGCAGATTGTGTTCATGGTTTCCCATCAGAAAAATTGTATGCGAATATTGCTCCTTTAGCGCCAGCAACCGCTGGATGACACCACTAGTTTGAGTTCCCCGGCCGATATAATCTCCCAGAAAAATCAGGACATCATTTTGAGAAACACCGGGCAGGCGATCGATTAAGGCGTTGAGCTTGCCTAAGCAGCCGTGGATATCCCCGATGGCAAACAGGCGCCGATCAGCCATGGTTGGATTCATGAGCAGATCCGGCCCTTCGGATAAACCTTTCATTGGCTCAGCCGGGCAGGTCATGGCTGGTCAGACATGGTCCGGGATTTTAATTTGGTTTCCGCGCGTTTGACTGCGGCCTCGATCTCGCTGAGCTTGAAAGGTTTGGCCAGAAAGTCAAAAACACCCTGACGGAAACTCTCACTGGCGGTTTCCATGGTCGCAAAGCCGGTGATGACGATGACCTCGGTCCGAGGGTTTCGCTGCTTGACCTTGGTGAGAAACTGCATCCCGTCCATCCCTTCCATTTTCAAGTCGGTAATGATGATGTCAAAAGATCGCTGCGTGGTGCGAAGATCAGCCTCCTGGCTTTTGAAAAACACCTCCACCTCGTAGCCTTTCTTTTCAAGGGCAGGTTTGAGCCGTTTGCAGACGATGGGTTCATCATCCAGAATCAAAACGCTGGTTTTGGGTGTGCCGCTCATCCAGTAATCCCTCCAAGGCCTTCGGTCATTTTCCCGTCGGCTGGTAAACGTTGGAATTCCGCCATGTAGTTATCGATATGCGCGTCGCTGACCATCTTTACATCCAGCTGTCGGGTAAATGCAGTGAGCATTCCTAGAAAGTAGATTTTTTCCAGCATTCGCTCCAGGCTCAGTTTTTTGACCCGGGCCACCACCAGATCAGCCTGCTGATTGACCGAAAAATCCCAACCAGTCAGCAGTCGGGCGATAAACGTCGCTCGACGACTGCGTCTGGCCGTGTCGGTAACGCCTCCTAAAAAGCGAAAATAGGCATAGTTGTCGTTGGGGTTGTCACAGGCATAAAAATCGATCATGTTGAAGTGATAGCCAAGCCTCAGGCTGATGTTGGCGTATACAGACGAGATGACCGCCAGATTCCGCCCGACATGCTGCGGTGTGGTCAGATGCGATGGCGCGGTCCGGGTCAAACTCGACATGAAGCTTCGAAAATCCACGGACATGGGCTCAAAGCTCCAGGCTCCGGAGCCGACAAGCCCGTCTAGAAAAGCCCGCATGGGCACCGAGACGACCTGTTCCGGCCCGATTTCATGGCGGTCGGCTCCGGGGGCGATGCCGCCACCGATATCGATGAGGATCAGATCCAGGGGGACCTGAAGTTTGAGCCGTCGCGCGATGGTCCCCGGATCGTAGTGCCGGTAGTAGTTGAGATCGATGAGTTCAGCCACGGCCTTTTCGTGAACAAACCGGGTGATGTCATGATAGGTCCGGCAGGCTTTGGGCACAAAGGTCTTATCCGAAGGATCGATGAGCCCCAGCGGGGAGATTTTGTTCAACACCCGGCGCAGCAGTCGATATTCTTCGGTGTCCTGGATGTTTTCCTCGACCAGTTCCTGGTAGCACAGTGCGGCGACGACTCCCTGGTAGACCTTGTTGGCATCGGCATCGACGGTGATCTCCATGCCATCGGTCAGCAATTGGGTGGCTAGACCGGTATCCACGATGGTCGGCACCCGAAATTCCCTGGCGATCGTGGCCATGTGGCCTGTCGGTGAACCCACGTCCGTGATAATTCCTGCGGCCTTGCGAATCACGCGGGCAAACCGCGGGGAAGCAAACCGGGCCACCAGAATCCCGCCGGCGGGAAAACGCTGCAAATCTTTATCCTCGTCTATCCGAAAGACCTTTCCCGCGCAAATGCCTTTTTGGGCCACCATCCCTTGGCCCGATAAAAGGACCGGTGAATCCTGGAGCACATCGGCGATATCACAGGTGGTGGTATTGGAGCGATCGTATACCGAAAGCCGGCGGGCCTGGAGGATTACCAGTTTTCCCCTGGAATCGAAAGCAAACTCGATGTCCTGGGGAGTCTTAAAGTAACGTTCAATGACCAGCGCGGTTTCGGTCAGTTCCTGGATTTGCCCAGGCGTCAGGCAGGGGATGCGTTGCATCGACTCGGGAATGGGGCGGAGTTGCATGGCGGTGTCGGCACTCGCATAAAACCCTTGGGTTTTTTCGGCGATGGCTTGCCGGGTCGGTTCGTGGCGGTTGGATCGAGCCACCCGAAATTGATCGGCGGTGGTCCGGCCGGCCACCACCGAGGCCCCCAGGCCCCAGGTGGCCGAAATCATCATCGTGTTCCAGTCGATGCCTCGTGGATCCAGCGAATATAATACGCCGCTGGCCGTGGCATCCACCATGGTTTGACACATCACGGCCATGGCCACTTGTTCCTCGTCCATACCGGTCTCCCGGCGGTAGGCAATCGCCGATGGCGAAAAGGCACTGGCCAGAACCGTCTTGTAAGCACTGATCAGCGCGTGACCGGGCTGATTGAGAACGCTTTTGAACTGGCCGGCAAAACTGTGCCGGCCGTCTTCTCCAATGGCGCTGCTGCGCAAAGCAAACACGGCTTTCTGGCCCGAAGGTCCGGTCATCAGCGCATCTCGCTGTTTCAGAATGGCCTTTTCCAGACCCGTTGGCATTTCCGCCGTTTCGATCTGATGCCGCAGACGGTGGCTGGCCTGCTCTTCGGTGATCGCTTCCAGTCTAAGTGCTTCGGCCACTTCTTGGAGTTTTCTCTGGATATCGTTGTGGGCCATGAAGCGGCGAAAGGCTCCGGTGGTTATGCTAAAGCCATCGGGGATCGGCAGCATGAGCACGCTGCCGATTTCCGCCAGGGTGGCGCATTTTTCTCCGACAGCCATGTTCAGTTCCCGGGTGATGCCGGCCATGGGAAGCACATCATCGGTTTCCAGAACCTTGCCCTTTCTGGTGAGATCACCCTGGATTTCATTTTGGATGTTGCTGAAAACCTCGCGCAGGTCCGGGTATTGGCCCGGGGCCAGGACATTGAGATGATCGATGAGGGATTCCACCAGCTCGGCCAGTTCCTGGCTGGCGCTGAGGATGTACTGGCGGTCAAATACATAATCGCCGCCCAGCTTGTCGCCCATGGACCCGAT
>JBJKSK010000254.1:0-4906 GCA_046704125.1 Desulfobacterales bacterium
ACATCGTTCGGGTCCACGACGTGGAAACCACCCGGGCCACCGTCAAAATCATCGACGCCATAAGAAACAGCTAACCATTCATCTTTCACGGAGAAGATATCCATGCTGCTGGTCATCGACGTGGGAAACACCAACACGGTCATGGGAGTCTATGACGGGAAACGGCTGGTTCGAGGCTGGCGAATCCGCACCGAGCAAAATACCACCGAAGACGAGTTCAATATCCTAGCCACCCAGCTATTTGCCGTGGGTGGAATCGCGACCGGAACCATCGATAAAACGGCGATTTCTTGCGTCGTACCGCCCATGGTCACGATTCTAGATAGCTTCTGCCGCAAATACCTTGGCCACGCTCCCCTTTGGGTGGATGCCCGGACGGCAGCCGGCATGCCGATTCTTTACCACAACCCCGGAGACGTCGGGGCCGACCGGATCGTCAACGCTGTCGGCGCCTATCACAGACATCAATGCAGTCTCATCGTCATCGATTTCGGCACGGCCACCACCTTCGACGCCATCTCGCAAAAAGGGGAATATCTCGGTGGGGCCATCAGCCCGGGAATCGGAATTGCCGCTGAAGCCTTGTTTACCAAGGCCTCCAAACTTCCCCGGGTGGAGATTTTCACCCGGCCGGAGCAAGTCGTGGGCGTCAATACGGCCGGCAGCATTCAATCCGGTATTATATTTGGCTATGCCGGGCTCGTGGACGGGATGGTGCGTCGCATGCGCAAGGAGATGGGGACGCATCCGAAGGTGATTGCCACCGGTGGGCTGGCCCCCCTGATGGCCGACGTGGCTGAAACCATTGAGGCGGTAGAGCCGAATCTGACCTTAGAAGGGCTTCGGCTTATCAGCGAAAAGGCGTCATCGGTCATCTCTTAGCGATAAGCTTGCAGTTATAATCCGACTTCAATGCTTTCCGGCTTCCCGGAGCGCTTCCCGAAACACGTGGTAAAAAGCGTCCTGATCGGCGATGCCTCGGCTCACGATTTTTTCGAAGTCGTTGACATTCTTTGTATTCACGATCAAATCGACGCTATGGGCAAACGCTACCATAGAATCCATGGTGCGATACCGGCCGGTGAGCATCACAACCATCATCTTGCGCCGAATGGTCATGGGTTGACGCGACAGGTTGATCAGGATACCATTGGCATCGGGGTCCGGGATGTCAAAGTCCTCGTTGATGACCAGCATATCAAATTCATGGTAACGCATCTTCTTGAGCACGTCCCGGGCGTTTTCACCGATGGATATCTGGTATCCCAAGATCAGGATCGCATTCACAAGGCGTTGCCGGATGTCCGCGTCCGACTCGCAGATCAGAGCGGTTTTTCCATCCCGATCGACAAAATCGAACGGTTTTTCAAATGCATCGTAACCCTCGTCGTGAACCTCTGCTGTTTGGGCACCGATGCGGATCCGGTTCTGGCACCGGGGGCATTTCAAGGTGACCGGGCGCCCGGGGGGCAGCTTTTCGTCGGCGAGATTAAACCGGCTCTGACAGGCATCGCATATGATTTCCATGTTCTGGGCAGCGTCCTCTTTCAAGTTCCCTTGTGGTATTCGCGATCCAGTTCCAGGTGTTCGATGTCCGTTGTGGCCTCGCCCCGGAAGCTTTTGATGGCATCGATGCCACGGCTTACGATGCCTTTGCGCGAGGCGTAGGCCATGGCCGTTTCTGCGGTGATCAACCCCTTTTCGTAAAGCCTGACGATGGAATCGTCGAAGGTAATCATGCCGAAAGCGCCACTGGCCTGCATGATCTCGTAAAACGTCTTTCCCTCGGATTCTCCATGTGCGATGACGTCCTTGACCCTCAGGTTGGTCCCCAGAATCTCGAAGGCGGCCACCCGACCCCCGCCGATTTTTGGCAGCAGGCGCTGGCACACGATCCATCGCACGGAGTCGGCTAAGCGGATCCGGATCTGGTTTTCCTCATCGGTGGTGAACATGCCCAGGACTCGGTTGATGGCCTGGCCGGCGTCTACGGTGTGCAGGGTGGCCAAGACCAGGTGACCGGTTTCGGCGGCACTCAACCCGATCTCAACGGTCTCGCGGTCGCGCATCTCGCCCACGAGTATCACCTTGGGGGCCTGGCGCAGGGCGGCGCGTAGGCCGCTTGCGAAACTGTCGAAATCTGCCCCCAGTTCCCGCTGATTGAACGTGGACTTTTTGTGTGGATGCCGGTACTCGATGGGATCTTCCAGGGTTATCACGTGCACCGACTTGTTCTCGTTGATCGCATCCAGCACGGCCGCCAGTGAGGTCGTTTTGCCCGTACCGGTCGCGCCGGTGACAAACACGATGCCGTTTTTCTCCTGGGCGACATTGAAAAACGCCTTGGGAAGATTCATCCCCTGAATGGTGGGGATCTTGGTCTCGAGGTTGCGCAACACGATGGAATAATTTCCCGTCTGGGAAAAGATGTTGACGCGAAATCGGGCCTTTCCCGCCAGGCTGTAGGAAAGATCGCAGGAGCCTTCCCGCAACAGCGCGTTGATCAAGCGGCGATCCTGGTTGATGAGGGTTAACGCCATGGCCTCGGTCTGAAAAGGTGTCAAAGACTCGATGCCCAGCTCCGTGCTCACCGGCAACAATACCCCGGCGCTTTCCACCTGAAGCGGTTTTCCGGCCGTGAGATTCAGATCGGAGACATTGCTGTGCGAATCGAGCATTCGGGTGAAGATATGATCGATTTCCTGTTTGTTCATGATCACCCCTTTTCCAGGGCCGCCGCACGCCCGACGGGTTTTCTCATGCTTCGGTAAAATCAACCGGCGGCGCCTTAATAAAGGGCCGGTACCGGGCCTTGTCGTTGGCTTTGGTATAGGCCTCGTCAGCGCTGATCCATCCTTTTTTCATCAGGTCCATGATCGCGTCGTCGAGCAGCTGCATTCCATATTTTTTGCCTGTCTGGATCATCGAAGGCAGTTGATGGGTCTTGGCCTCCCGGATGAGGTTTCGCACCGCCGGGGTGGCGATGAGGATCTCCAAAGCGGCGCACCTGCCCTTTTTGTCCACCCGCTTGAACAGCACCTGGGCCACCACGGCCCTCAAGCTATCGGCGAGCGTCGATCGGATCTGGGCCTGTTCGCTGGCAGGGAACACCTCCACCACCCGGTCCACGGTCTTGGCCGCGCTGGACGTGTGCAGGGTGCCAAAGACCAGATGGCCGGTGGAAGCCGCCTCAATCGCCAGGGAAATGGTCTCCAGGTCCCTCATTTCCCCCACCAGGATGATATCCGGGTCCTCACGCAGTGCGCCTCGCAAGGCGGAAGCAAAACTACGGGTGTGAAGCCCGATCTCCCGGTGATTGACAATGCAGCCCTGGCTGTGATGGACAAACTCGATGGGATCTTCCACGGTGATGATGTGATCCTTGCGGTTGCGGTTGGCCACATCGATGATAGCCGCCAGCGTCGTTGATTTGCCGCTTCCCGTCGGTCCTGTGACCAGTACCAGACCCCTGGGAAGCATGGCCAGTTTGGAAATCACCGGCGGCAGCGCCAGTTGCTCGGCGGTCTGAATGGTGCTGGGAATCTCTCGGAAAACGGCGGCCACCCCGTATTTTTGCATGAAAAAATTGGCCCGGTAACGGGCGGTGCCCGGAATCTCGTAACCGAAATCCACATCACCGGTTTCCTCAAAGACCTTGACCTTTTCTTCGGGAGCGATCTCGTAGAGCATGGCCCGCAATTCGTCATTGTCGAGCAGTTTGTACTTGATGCGCTCCACATCGCCCCTGAGGCGCAGTGCCGGGGGCTGACCGGATACCAGGTGCAGGTCCGAGGCGCCATGTTCGTGCATCAGCTTGAAAAACGCATCAATTTTGGCCATAGGTTGAGCGCTCCGTGCCGTAATAAAACCAGTTATCAGAATCAGACCGACTTGAGTTTCGATTCCTGCGCGTCTAACAGGCGGCTTTTTTCCTTGGCGATGTCAAGCATTTTGGCGTGCGCGTCGACAATGCCCCGAATCTGGGTCTCGATTTGCCCCCGCTGACGCTTCAACTCGCTGATCTGTTCCTGCAGTTGAGCCGTGCGAGCCTGGGCATGGATGAGCATCTTTTGGGCTTTGGCATCGGCATCGGCCACCAGCTGCTCCGCGGATTTACGGGCATTTTCCTTCATCTGCTCCAAAACTTTCTGAGAATTGAGCATGGCCCGTTTGAGGGTCTCTTCACGCTCGCGAGACGCGTCGACTTCCTGCCTGCTGCGGCGAATCTCTTCCCGAAGCCTGGCATTTTCCTCATCCAGGGCGCTAAAGGCAATGGCCATTTGTTCCAGGAAACTGTCCACCTCCCGGACATCGAACCCGCGAAACCTTACCGAGAACTGACGTTCCTGAATATCGAGAGGCGTGATTTTCAAAGAAATGTCTCCATCTGCGGCATCAACGCAAGCCAGCGGCCATATAGAGCAAGCTGTTGACCACAAAATTTTTGAGAAAGATGATAGCCAGAAACACGATGATCGGTGAAAAATCAATCCCGCCGAAACTGACCGGAATCTTGGAGCGGATCGGGTAAAGCACCGGCTCGGTAACCGCATGGATAAAACGGACCACGGGGTTGAACGGATCCGGGCTCACCCAGCTGAGAACCGCCCGGGCGATGACAATCCACATGTAAAGGGTCAATGCGATATCCAGTACATTAGCAACGGCTTGAAGCAAAAATCCGATTACGGGCATGATCCAATCATCCTCTAGAGTTTAAAAACAGGCACATCCAACACATCGAAAAAAACACAGGCAACTTCCTGTTCAAGGCGAAAATTAAATCCGATCACAGCCGACAAGTCAAGAAATTTCGCGCAAATTCATTGACATAGTCGGCCTTGCGGCGATAGAAAACAACCGATAGCGTCCTTTTCGTACCTAAACCACCGGAGAAGACTGACAG
>JBJKSK010000255.1:0-3131 GCA_046704125.1 Desulfobacterales bacterium
ATCTGCCGGCAGTTGTCGATGACCTTGTCTTGGGTAAGCAACCGAAGCACTTCCAGAGCCACCGCGCAGACCACGGGGCCTCCCCCGAAGGTCGAGGCATGGGCCCCCGGGCCGAAGGCGGCGGCCACGGACTCGGTGGCCAGCATTGCGCCGACGGGAAGCCCGTTGGCCAGGGCCTTGGCCAGGGTCATGATATCGGGGGATACCTTGAAATGCTCATGGGCAAACAATTGTCCCGTGCGCCCGATGCCGGTCTGGATCTCGTCCAGGATCATGAGTGTTCCAGTCTCGTCACAGAGTTTCCGGACGCCGGCCAAATAGCCGGGATCCGGGCAGCGGATCCCGCCTTCTCCCTGGATGGGCTCCAGCAGCACGGCGGCGGTGGCCGGGCCGATGGCTCGGCTCAGTGCGCTCAAATCGTTGAAGTCAACAAAATCGAAGCCCTCTAAAACCGGCGCAAAGCCCTTGCGGATCTTGTCTTGTCCCGTGGCCGACAAGGTAGCCATGGTTCGGCCGTGAAAGGACTGGCGCATCGATACGATGCGGTGACGCCCGGGCTGGCCCTTTTCGAAAAAGTACCGACGGGCCAGCTTGATGGCCGCCTCGTTGGCTTCAGCCCCGCTGTTGCAGAAAAAAACCCGGTCGGCAAAGCTGTGGGCCACCAGCCATGCGGCCAGCCGCGCCTGGGGAATGGTGTAATAAAGGTTGGACACGTGAACCAAGCCGGCGGCCTGACGCGCCAGAACCTCACAGAGGCCCGGGTGGGCATGGCCCAGGTTGCACACGGCAATTCCCGATACAAAATCCAGGTAGCGCCGGCCCTGTGTATCGTACAAATAGCAGCCCTGTCCCCGCTCGATGACCAGGGGCTGGCGCATGTACGTGGCGGCGATAAACTGGTCGGCTTGATCGATGATGGCGCTTTTCATAGGGTGAATTCCGTTCCAATGCCGCGGTCGGTAAACAGCTCCAGCAGCAGGGCGTGGCGTTTCTTGCCGTTGATGATATGCACCTTCTTGACCCCGCTGTCGATGGCCTGAAGGGTGGTCTCTATTTTTGGTATCATCCCGCCGGTAACGCTGGCGTCAGCGATCATCGCCCGTGCCGCGGCCGCTTTGATCGTCGGGATGAGTTTTCCATCAGGGTCCAGAACCCCGTCGACATCCGTGAGAAAAATCAGCCGTCCGGCACCAAGGGCCGCGGCGATGTGGCTGGCCACCAAGTCGGCGTTGATATTGTAGGTTTCTCCGCCGTCTCCGACGCCCACCGGGGCGATGATGGGAATAAAGCCCTGCTGGGTCAGCGTGTCGATGATCTCGGGATTGACCCGGGTGACTTCGCCCACTAGTCCTGGATCGATGATCTCCGGGGGTTTGGTGGCGTCCTCCTGAGAGACGATGTGAAGCTTTTTGGCCGCAATCAAGCCGCCGTCCTTGCCGCTGAGGCCGACGGCCCGGCCCCCCTGACGGTTTATCTGATGGACAATTCCCTTGTTGATCTTGCCCCCGAGCACCATCTCCACCACATCCATGGTCGGTGCGTCGGTCAGGCGCATGCCCCGGACAAAAGTGGACGCAATACCCATCTGGTCGAGCACCTGGCTGATCTGCGGCCCCCCGCCGTGGACCACCACGGGCTTTAAGCCGATAAACTTCATCAGGGTGATGTCCCGGGCAAAATCCTGTTTGAGCTGTTCGTCCACCATGGCATGGCCGCCGTACTTGATGACGATGGTCATACCGTAAAATTTTCGAATGTAGGGAAGCGATTCTATGAGGATATCGGCAACACTGGCTGTCATTTCAAGCCTCATCAATAAATTAAAGAATGTAACGGCTCAAATCCTCGTTTCCCCGGACTTCTTTGAGCCGGTCCTTGACAAACTCGCCGTCGATGACCACATGATGTTGCGTCTGGTCCGGTGCGTCGAAAAGCAGGTCCTCCAGCACATATTCCAGGATCGTATGCAGGCGCCGGGCACCGATGTTTTCCGTGGAAAGATTGACTTCTTCGGCAATCTGGGCGATATTTTCCACGGCATCCGGGGAAAAGACCACCTCGACTCCCTCGGTGGTCAAAAGCGCCTGGTACTGAAGCAAAAGCGCGTTTTTCGGCTCCGTGAGAATCCGAAAAAACTCTTCGCGGCCCAAGGCGTCGAGTTCCACCCGGATGGGAAAGCGTCCCTGCAACTCGGGAATCAAATCCGAGGGCTTGCTGACGTGAAAGGCCCCGGAAGCGATAAACAGGATGTGGTCTGTCTTGACCGGGCCGTATTTGGTGGTCACCGTGGCACCTTCCACGATGGGCAACAGATCCCGCTGAACCCCCTCCCGGGAAACATCCGGGCCTTGGCCGCCTTCTTTCCCGGCAATCTTGTCGATTTCGTCCAAAAAGATGATCCCGGACTGTTCCACCTTCTCGATGGCCTGGCTGACTACCTTGTCCATGTCCACCAGGGACTGGATTTCTTCCTGGGCCAGGATTTCCATGGCCTCCGGCACCTTGACCTTGCGCCGGCGGGTGTTTTTGGGCATGAGGCTGCCGAACATGTCCTTGAAATTGATCCCCAGCTCCTCCATGCCCATATTAGAGAAAACCTCCACCATCGGCAGGGCCCGCTCGGTGACATCCAGGTCGACGTAGCGGCCATCAAGTTTTCCCTTGCGCAGCATGCCCCTCAGTTTCTCGCGGGTCGAAGAACCGTCCGAGTCGGCCTCGGTAAGCCGTACCACGGCCGCCTCGCCCGGCTTTTCCGGGCTGCGGGTCGGCATCGATTTGGGAAGCAGCAAATCCAGCATCCGCTCCTCGGCAATCTGCGCCGCCTTGGCTCTGACCGTCTCCTGCTCCTGGGTCTTTAGTCGGTTGACGGTCAGCTCCACCAAATCCCGGATCATGGATTCCACGTCACGGCCCACGTATCCCACCTCGGTAAACTTGGAAGCCTCTACCTTGGAAAACGGCGAGTCGGTGAGAATCGACAGCCGGCGGGCGATCTCGGTCTTTCCCACGCCGGTGGGTCCGATGAGAATGATGTTTTTGGGAGCGATCTCGTCGCGCAGGTCTTCGGGCACCTGTCTGCGCCGCCAGCGGTTTCTCAAGGCAACGGCCACGCTCCGCTTGGCCTTTTTCTG
>JBJKSK010000256.1:0-3977 GCA_046704125.1 Desulfobacterales bacterium
TTGCAAAACAGGTCAACTCGGTACGCAATAACGGTCCATCGAATATCAGGCCCCTTCAAACACAATTTGAATTTTAAGGACTGTATTATTTAACCCCAGGAAGACGCCCATGCGGATTCTTGCGATTTTTCGACCGTCCGATACTTAACACCATGAAGCCATTCTGATATTTTACAGTTGCCTCTTTCAAGAGCACCATGCTTTTGTCAAAACATGGTGATAGAAAGAAAATGGCCTTGGGTCGAATCTGCATTCCGAGGCCATTTTTTCGTCTTTGGTTCTCGCGCCTCGACGCCATCCCTTTGCGTCCTCGATGATTGTTCCACGGCAATCGGTCTCCGAGATTCCCCGTTGATGCCGCTCCGTAGATTCCGGAGATCAGGACGCCACGCTCCCAGTGCCAATTTGGCCAACTTAGGCACAAAAGTTGGCCAGTTGGAAAACCGCCATAAACCCTTTGTCCACGCGGCTTTTGCGCGTTTTCCTGGTCCGAGTTCGAAAATCAATCTTTAAAACATGCCAACTTTAAAGTATAATATGAATAAAACTTGGCTGGTAATCAATTTGAACCAAGAGGAACTACGCCATGCCGTCAGTGGGAAATCCGAACCGGCCGGATAGGGGATCCAGCATCCGGGTAGAGCCCATAAAGTCCGTACGGGACATCCAATCGATAAAAAAGCTGCTGGCCGACAACCCCAGGAATCTGTGCCTGTTCACCATGGGGGTCAACACCAATTTGCGTGCCGGCGACCTGCTGCGGATCAAGGTTTCTCAAGTGGATAGCCTTGGCCCTGAAAGCGATCTGGTGTTAAAGGAACAAAAAACCGGCAAGGGCCGGCGCATCACATTGAACAAAGCGGTAGTCCATGCGATCCGCACCTGGCTTGCCGAAAAAAACGCTCCAAAAGGCGACGATTACCTCTTTAAGAGCCAGCGCAGCAAGGTCCTCAAGGTCTCCTCGGTAAACAAGCTGGTGAAGTCCTGGTGCCGGCAGATCCATCTGAAGGGAAACTACGGCAGTCACACTCTGCGCAAAACCTGGGGCTACCAGCAGCGGGTAGCCTTTGGCGTGTCACTGCCCGAGCTGATGGTCTGTTTCAACCACTCGACGCAGAAACAGACCCTGGACTACCTGTGCATCCAGCCCGAGGAAATCAGGGAAATTTACAAGAACGTGATCTGAAGACGCCAGGGCGAGAGGAACGCGACCTACGCTCAGGCTCAAGGAACTAAATAATCTGGAAGGCTCATTTTATTCCGGTAAGAGTTGCCCAATTATATCTATTTTAAAGCGGTATTCTACATGGCAGCAGAGGTTGATTTTTCATGATCTGTAAAACAGATTGACAAATTATGAATTTAATGACAACTTAGTTGCCATGATTAAGCGGACATTAGAGGCAAAATTGCACGAGCTTGCGGGATACTACCCTGCGGTGGTGGTTACCGGTCCAAGGCAGTCCGGTAAAACCACATTATGCCGGATGGCCTACCCAGAATGGCGCTACGTATCATTGGAAGCAATGGACCTCCGGCATTTTGCCATCAACGACCCGCGTGGTTTTATCTCTCAGTATAGCGATGGCGTCATCATTGACGAAATCCAGCATGCACCGGAGTTGCTAACCTACCTGCAAGGTGAAATCGATGCTCGGCCGGAACCGGGCCGTTTTATCCTGACGGGCTCCCAGCACTTTGTGTTGTCTCAATTCATTTCTCAATCCTTGGCCGGACGCTGTGGCATACTCGTGTTGCTGCCCCCGGACTTGGAAGAGTTGGGTAGGTTTCCGGATTCTCCGGACGAGTTGTTCCATTTGCTGTGGCAAGGCGCGTATCCCCGAATATATGACCGCCGCATACCGGCGCATCAATGGTTGGCGGATTACACCACGACCTATATTGAGAGAGATGTGCGCCAGGTCATCAATGTCGGCGACCTTCAAACCTTTGCGGGATTCTTGAAACTATGTGCCGGGCGCACGGCTCAGGAAATCAATCTTACAAAACTGGGCAGCGATGCAGGGGTATCCCATAATACAGCGCGTGCCTGGCTTTCGGTGATGGAAACCAGCTACATCGTTCACAGGCTTCCGGCTTGGCACGTCAATATCCGCAAGCAGCTTGTCAAAGCCCCCAAACTTCATTTTTTTGACAGCGGCTTGGTGTGCTACCTGCTGGGTATTCATGAACCGGAGCAGTTGCGCCTTCATCCACAGCGCGGTGCAATTTTCGAAAGTTGGGTGGTTTCAGAGCTCTACAAAGCCCAGGTCCATAAAGGACGGCGGCCAAGCTTCTTTCATTATCGGGAAGCCCGAGGCCCCGAAATTGACTTGGTCATTGAGCAAGGCCAAAACCTCGCGGTTGTTGAAATTAAATCTGGAGCTACGGTGGCCGCTGACTTTTTCAAAAACATTTCATCCTTTTCTCAACGTATGGGCCTCATCGATAGACCATATGCCATCCAATCTTATGTGGTCTTCGGAGGAGAGGAATCTCAGAATCGTTCACTTGCCCAAGTGCTATCCTGGCGACAGGTACATCGCATTCTATAGAAGGGTTGCAGCGTTGTGTGCCTCGTGAGTCGCTACTGTTCCCACTTGTGGTTTTTTGAAGTCTGCTACTTGACATTGATACCGATATTGATACTATATTAATATGACGAAATTCGACGACCTGCTTATTCATATACAAAGGAATCCGAGGGGTGTTCGATTTTCGGAATTGTGCAGGATATGTGACCATTTCTTCGGTGAACCACGTCAGAAGAAAAGCAGTCATCGCGTTTATAAAACACCTTGGCAAGGTGATCCAAGGGTAAATATCCAAAACGAAAAAGGAAAAGCCAAGGCATACCAAGTAAAACAGGTGCTTTTGGCTATTGAAAAGTTGGAGGTCAGCCATGGCCCAAAAAGATGACAAATATACATACCGGGTTACCTGGTCTGAAGACGATAATGAATATGTGGGCCTATGTGCTGAATTTCCGAGCCTAAGTTGGTTGGCTGAGACACCGGAAAAAGCCCTGAAAGGGATTCGCAAACTGGTGGGCGATGTCGTGTTGGACATGGGGGAAAATGGAGAAGCTATTCCTGAACCCTTTGCCAGCAAACGCTACAGCGGAAAATTTATGGTCAGGGTTCCGCCTGATGTTCATCGCAAACTGGCAATTCAGGCTGCGGAATCTGGTGTGAGTCTTAATCGACTTGCCAGTTCAAAGTTGAGCCAATAGTCGCAAAGATCTGCACACAACCGTGCCGTGCAGTAAACGGCCAAGGCCGTGCCACTAAAATAGCGAGGAGTATCTCGAAGCCTACATCCAGCGCACCAGCGCTGCCGGGTGCGTCAAGGAGTATCTGTTCTGGAAAGCCATGGATCGGGGAAAGGAGATTTAGGATAGGCCCTTGAGGCAGACCGACGCCTACCGGATGATTGATCGCCGCGCCCTTGCCACCGACGTGCGGACAATGGGGGGCTGCCACACCTATCCGATTCAAAAGGGAGGGGCTTTCAATGAAGTGCCAAAACCGCAGACACGATAGCCCTGAAGACGCCAAGTTCTGCAATGGGTGCGGTAACAAACTCGAACTCAAATGCCCTGTTTGCCAAAAGCGGAGACGGCGTATCTCTAACGCCGTTGCCACTATTTCTTTATCGATGTTCATGGTTTGATGTATCTTCTGCCTCACACATTTCAACCCACCCCGCGACGTGCACAATCGATGACCGAGAATTTGGATCTGATTGAATATCGCCAGGGCATGTTCAAAAAGGGTCTCGAACCCGACGATTTGCCTTTAAAAATATGGCGTGGTAACGAGATTCCAGCAGCTGTGAGGATCGCTATCAAAACTGAGGGGCTGATGAACCTTAGGGGTGTTGTAGGCTCTCTATTTATTATCAGAAGTACCCCGCCCCTATTTTCAGAATGATTTGACAAGCAAGTGAGTATTATCGAATTAAACGGCCTTTAACCC
>JBJKSK010000257.1:0-4430 GCA_046704125.1 Desulfobacterales bacterium
CATGACGGTCAAGACCATCGTGGGCGGCGCGCCGGTGACCCAGAGCTTTGCCGATAAGATCGGTGCCCAGGGCTACAGCGCCGATGCGCCGGGGGCCGTCAAACTGGTCAAACAACTCGTGGCCTGACGACCGGCGTCATTTCAGATCGAGCGCTAAACGGCAAGAAAACGGCAGGAGCAATTTCCTGTCGTTTTCTTTTCAGAAAAAAGCAGTGCATCGTCACCGGTTTTTACGGCCTGTCTGCGGCTTTCCTTGAATTTATCGCCTGTCAATGGCATGGTTGAACGCTGAGTTTCTCGGACGACTTGCCCCGACCCGTCAGGAAAAAATGAGTGTCAACCGGCTTGAACCGGGAGCTTTAAAGAAAAGGAACCCTCTGCGCCTGGCGGCGGTCTAGGAACGGATCATGGAAAAAATATTTGTCATTGCCTGCAGTGTGCTGGCCAAGGACATCGAGCAGGCGGCCGGGCAGCTAAAGTTGACAATCGGAACCCAGTTTCTGCCGGGCGGCTTGCACGAGCGCCCCGATCAGCTGCGGACCCAGCTGCAACTGGCCATCGACTCGGCCTCGGCGTCGGGCGACTGGGACCGCATCGCCGTGGGCTACGGCGTATGCGGCCGCGGCACCGTAGGCATTCAGGCCAGAACCATCCCGCTCAACGTTGCGCGCGTGCACGACTGCATCTCCCTGTTTCTGGGCGGCGACCGTCTTTACCAAGAGCAGTTCAGGCGTTATCCCGGAACCTATTACATCACCGAAGGCTGGCTGGCGGGAAAAAGCAGCCCGGAGAAAGGCAGCCGCCCCTATGCCTGGATGGGCGACGCCAAGGTCTATCTGGACGAACTCGTGGAGCGATACGGGATCCAGCATGCCAAGGAGACCTTTTCCTTTCTGAACAGCTGGCGTAACAACTACCAGCGGGCCGTTTACATCGATACGGGCTTGAGCGAAAAATCGGATCGCGCCAGAAACCATGCCAGGATCATGGCGGCGGAAAACCACTGGAAGTTTGAAACCGTTCAAGGCGATCAGCGCCTGCTGAGAATGCTGCTGACGGCCAAAGAGAGCACGCCTGAAATTCTGGTCGTTTCACCCGGGCAGGCTCTTTTTTTCGATGCGCTGGGCCAGTCACTTTCCTCTGAAATGCCGGTGTCTGCCGACACCGGCACCGATGCCCCCCAAAAACAGGTCGAGATTATCGACGGCCTGAAATCGGCTCCAGACACAACCTTGCATCTGGGCCTGGGCATCGATGCCGGGGGCACCTATACCGATGCGGTGGTCTTTGATTTCCAATCCGAGACGGTGCGCTGCAAATGCAAGGCGCTGACCACCCGCTGGGATTTTTCGGTGGGCATTCGAAACGCGTTGGCCGGGCTGGATAAAGAGGCCCTAAAAGCCGTCGAGCTGGTTTCGGTGTCCACCACACTAGCCACCAACGCGTTAATTGAAAACGAAGGCCAGAAAGTCGGGCTGCTGCTCATGACGCCGCCGGGCTTGTCGGCGTGCATCGGCACCATCCATTTCCCCCAACACTACCTGTCGGCTTCCATGGACATCACCGGAAAGATTCTGGCCCCCGTCGATGGGCCCGAGGTTCGCCGCGTGGCCCGCCGGATGGTGGATCAGATGGAAATCGAGGCCTTTGCGGTTTCCGGGTACGGGGGCTCCATCAACCCGGAACACGAATTAAGCGTCAAGGAAATCCTTGTGGAGGAAACCGGCCGATTCGTCTCCTGCGGCCACGAGCTGTCCCAGCTGCTCAACTTCAAGCTGCGCGCCCAGACGGCGGTGCACAACGCGCGCATCGTGCCGCGGCTAAACGGGCTCATGGAAAGCCTTTCCCGCGTCTTGAAAGAGCTTTCCATCACCGCCCCGGTCATGGTGGTCAGAGGCGACGGCACCCTGATGAAGCAAAGCCTGGCCAAGCAGCGCCCGGTGGAAACCATTCTTTCGGGGCCGGCCGCCAGCGTGGCCGGGGTACGCTTTCTCACCAAAGCCGATGCGGCCATCGTGGTGGACATGGGGGGCACCACCACGGATATCGCCGCCCTGGAAAACGGGTGCGTGCAGCTTTGCGAGCAGGGGGCGCGGGTCGGTACCGCCTCCACCCATGTCAAGGCGCTGGAGATTCACACCACCGGCCTGGGCGGCGACAGCCTTATCGCCTATCATCAGGGCCAATGGCAGATCGGACCGCGACGCGTGGCCCCCCTGGCCTGGCTGGGAAGCCGGGTGACGGGGCTGGACAAGGCCATCAGCCGTCTGCAGGGCCGAAAGCAGCGATTCAAGAGCTCCTGGCAGCCGATGCAGATTCTTACCCTCAACGATCAGGCCTCTTGCTTTGAAATGACGGAAGCGGAAAAATGCATTGTGCAACTGGTGGCCAAACGCCCCCGGAGTCTCGATGAACTGGTGCAGCGAACCAACGCGCTCTATCCGGGAAACCTGCCGCTGCAGCGCCTGGAATCGAATCACATCCTTCAACGCGGCGGTTTGACGCCCACCGACCTGCTGCATTTCACCGGCGCCTTTACGCGTTGGGATGTGGAATCTTCCCGGCAAATGATTTCCGTCCAGGCCGAAATCGCGGGAGTCCCCGAGGACCAACTCGTATCCGAGTTGATGCAGCGCATCGTGCGCCGGCTTTCCATGGAGCTGTTGGCAGACCGGCTCAAAACCTTCCGGGAGGACGGAACCCTGGAAAGCTGCGCCACCTGCCGCCGGCTTTTGTCCCACCTGATCGACGGCGACCGATCCAATCTGACGGTAAACATCTCGCTTCACCAGCCGGTTGTGGGCGTGGGCGCCCCGGTCGGCCATTTTCTGCCCCAGGTAGCCAGGCTGCTGGGCACGCATGCGGTCATTCCCCCCGAGCATGACGTGGCCAATGCCATCGGCGCCATTACCAGCAGCGTGGCCGTCGAACACGAGGTCAGCATCAAACCCGACCCCTCCGGCCGGTTTCTGCTCCAGGGCATCGCCGGGGATCAGCGTTTCAACGATCTTGGCCAGGCGGAAGCCTTTGCCAAAGATTTTCTGGTGATAAAAATCCGGGAAATGGCGCGCCATGCCGGAACGCGCCAGACGGCGGTGGCCATGACGCGCAAAGACCAGGTCGCCGAGACCTCGCTGGGAGACGCGGTATTTCTGGGAAGAAAGCTCATCGCCCGGATCGAGGGACGGCCGGATCTGTTCAATTGAGAGCATAGGGCGGGCCATGAACCGATAATGATGAATTATGAATGATGAATCCGACCGGTTGCGCGTTGCCTTGCGAACATAGCCCTCGAATAGACTTTTTTGACCAAAATCCTTTGACCTTTCATTCATCATTCATCATTTTAAACCGGAGCGCTTTAAATGGATCACCAAAAAGTCGTCGCCATTTTAAAGGAAAAGGTCAAACCGGCCCTGGGGTGCACGGAGCCCGTGGCGGTAGCCCTGGCGGCTGCCGTCGCCCGGCGCCAAACCGCAGGCGCCTTGAAAGCCGTGAACGTTTCCATCAGCGCCAATATTTTAAAAAGCGCCATGCGGGTCGGCATTCCCGGCACCCGGGAATCGGGAATCGCCTTTGCCGTTGCCCTGGCCCTGGTATGCGGCAATCCGGACATGGGTCTTGAACTGTTTGACACCGTTGACGACAAGGCGGTTCAAGCCGCCCACGGGCTGCTGGGAAAAAACCTGATCGATATCCAGTTGGACCAGAGTCCGGAGCCGTTTTTCATCGAGGCCAGGGTCAGCTCCGAGACCGGAAACGCCCGGTGCGTTATCCGGGAAAGCCACACCAATATTGTGCTGGTTGAAAAAGATGGAGTGGCAATCCTGGAGAAAGCGCCCCGGAGCCGGGAGACCACCCCGGTAAACGGTGAGCTGTCCCCGAAAGTGGAGCGGCTCGGGGATCTGAGCATCGGAGAGCTTATCGATATCATCGAAACCATTGCCGAAGAAGACATCCGGTTTTTGGCCCGGGGCGCGGAAATGAACATGGCCATGGCGCAATATGGGCTTCGCGAAAAATCCGGACTCGGACTGGGGGCCGGTCTCAAATCCCTGATGGAAAAAGGAGAACTGGCCGACAATCTCATCAACCGGGTCCGGGTCTATGCGGCGGCCGCCACCGATGCCCGGATGGCCGGTGTCAAGCTGCCTGTGATGAGCAGCGCCGGAAGCGGCAACCACGGCATCGCGGCCATTTTGCCGCCCTACCTGACCAGCCTCGAGCTGGGCTGCGATGCCGGCACCCTGGTCCGCGCCCTGGCATTGAGCCATATGATCACCATCTATATCAAGGAGTTTACCGGAAGTCTTTCTCCGGTGTGCGGCTGCGCCATTGCCGCCGGTATCGGGGCCAGCGCCTCCGTGGCCTGGCTGCTTGGCGCCACCCGGGACCAGATCGCGGGCACCATCCAGAACATGAGCGGGGAT
>JBJKSK010000258.1:0-5910 GCA_046704125.1 Desulfobacterales bacterium
ATGGCACCAGCAATACCGGGACTATGGAATCCGACGGCCAGTACACCTTTTCCCTGCAGGCCGTCGATTCCTCCGGAAATACGGTCCAGGCCACCCCGACCATAAGTGGGACCGTCACCGGTGTGGCTCAAAATTCAGGTACATCCTACCTGCTGATAGGAAGCCAGGAAGTCAATCCGTCCTCGGTGGTCATGGTCACGGATCCTTCCACGAGCACCACCGGAGACACCGCCAGTGCCGCATCGAGCAGTCCATAGCCAAATGCGCCCTCGGCGGCCGTTTTTGTCTGATAACCATGAGATCATGCTCCTGTATTGGGCGGGGAGCGCTGTCAAGACGCCGGGTTCTCGGCAACTCATGCCCAGCATCTAAGACTCTCATAACGCAAGGAGTTTACCATGTCCCTTACCAGTTCGATGTATACTGCCACCAGCGGCCTGAGCAATCTGGGTAGCGCCATGCAGATCATCGGAGACAACATCTCCAACATGAACACGGTGGCATTCAAAGGAGATGACTACTCTTTCGAGGATCTGCTCAGCCAGGTCATTTCCACCCAGTCCGGCACCGAGCAAGTGGGAAGTGGTGTGGCCCTGTCCTCGGTATCGCCGGACTTTTCACAGGGGTCCTACGAAACCACGGGAAACACCACTGACATGGCCATCGGCGGGGATGGATTTTTCGTCGTCCGGGACCCCAACTCCCAGCAGGAATACTATACGCGCGCGGGAAATTTCACGTTCAACAATGATGGTTATCTGACCAATTCCCAGGGGGATATCGTTCAGGGCTGGGCATTGAACTCCAGTGGTCAGGATACCGGGGCCGTCACGGACATCCGGCTGTCCTCCTACACCTCGCCGCCCCAGGCCAGCTCGAAAGTCACCATGATCACCAACCTCGATTCCAGCGCGATCAGCCAAAGCGCCGTGCTGTCCAATCAGTGGGACGGCACCGCCTCGACGCCCATATCTTCTTCCAGCTACGTGTATCAGAGTGTGGCCCAGGTATATGACTCACTGGGCTCCACCCATGACCTCACCGTTTATTACCAGCCTGACCCGGCCGGAAACAACACCTGGGACTATTTGGTCACCTGCGCCCCGTCCGAGGACCAGCGCAACCTCGTGCAGGGAACCGCGGGCCAGGGGCTGTTGGCACGGGGGACCATCACATTTAACCCCACCAGCGGCACCATCACCGACATGACCATGAGCCAATTCAGCGGCCTGGTGGGAAACGTTTCGACCATCGGCACCCTTACGCCCAGCGATGCCACCTTTACGGTGAACAACTATGGGGCCATTACCGCCACAAACCAGGGGCTCACGCTGACCTATGACCCGACTGCTACGACCCAGCCCGGTTTTGTAAACGGCTGGTACCCCTCGAATTCTTCGTTGATGACGATTCTGCCTACCAGCAATGCGAGCGTGGTCAATATCGGCCTGAACGGCGACACCACGCCTGACCTGACTTTGAACCTGACCAGCGCCGCCCAGACAGGGGACAGCGTTAGCTTTGACATCAACGATCCGACCGATATCAATGTCCAGTCCATAAACAACGTGACTTATGGGCCAACCAGCTCTACGGGAACCACCACCGTGAACAACACCACGATGACGATCGACGACCCAGGTGCCTTGACCGCCGATGACAATGGATTTTCTAACAACGGCATCGAACTGAGCTACGATACAACTACTGGATGGTCTCTGCCAACCTATGGCACTGGCAACGGCTTCAGTGCGAGCGCCTATAAGAACTTCGATGTTTCCGGGGACGCAAACGAGGTACAGGTCATCGACACGACTACCGGGGACCCTATTGTGACCTACACCTTCACCCAGCCCTTGACCGCCGACAGTACCATCAACTTTGACGTCACCGGAACCTCGGCCTGGACCACGGCCACCCAAACCCAGCCAGACGCCAACGGATATTACCAGCTTGACACCAATTTCCTCGGGGGCGGGCAGTCGACGGACCAACCCATCGAATTTGACATCGGCACCCATAGCACCGGAACAGGCAGCTGGACCGACGATAGCCTCACCACCACCGAATACTCCAGGGCCTCGGCCACCACTTACCAGAAGGCTGACGGGTACGCGGCCGGCGACCTGCAAAGCGTCGCGGTGAGCACCAAAGGGTCGATTACCGGAAGCTATTCCAACGGGCAGTTGATTCCGCTTTACCAGGTGGCGCTGGCGAAATTCCAGGACAACGACGGGTTGCTCGAAACCGGGGGCAACCTCTACCAGGAAACCGTCGCTAGCGGCGCCGCGATTACCAACCAGCCCGGCACCAGCGGCCTGGGCACCATTTCGCCCAACTCCCTGGAGCAGTCCAATGTGGATGTCTCCAAGCAGTTCGTCGGCATGATCTCCACCCAGCAGGCTTTTGATGCCAACTCCAAGATCGTTACCACGGTGGATCGAATGCTTTCCACGGCGGTTGGCATGATACAGTAGAATTTCCCTGCCGTTCGATGACAAGCCGCACCGGGTGATCTCCATGCCGGTGCGGCTTTTTTTATTCCTGCATTGAAAATTCCTCCTTCCTTTTTTTGACAGGCGTCAATCGTTTGTCGTCTATAGGCGCCACCGTTCGGGCCGCCGTTTGCCGAAATCCCTTGTAATTGACCGAGTTTGCTATGTTTCCGCATCTGATGCGGTCTGCAATATCGCGTGGCACAAGGATTGCTGTATGCTATGGATACAGAGATTTTCGGCCAAGGCCTTGCATCGGGGGACTTTCCCCAAAATCTCCGGCATGTGGAATTTTTCATGGACATTGCCACCTTTCTTGGAATTTTATCTGCCTTCGGGCTGGTCATCCTGGCTGTTTTCATGGGCGGTGGCCTGAGCCTGTTTGTCAATGTGCCATCGTTGCTTATCGTGCTGGGCGGGACTCTTGGGGCCACCATGATCAATTACCCGATAAAGGATGTACTGCGGGCCGCAGGGGTGTTGAAAAACGTTTTTTTTGTCAGGAAACTTAAAACCGATGAGAATACCCGGCAGTTTGTGGCTCTGTGCAACAAGGCCCGAAAGGAAGGGATCCTATCCTTGGAGTCCGATGTCCAGGACGTTGAAGACCCGTTCATGAGAAAAGGGCTCCAACTCTCGGTAGACGGATTGGAGCCTCAAATGATTCAGGCCATCCTGGATACGGAAGTGGACTCGCTTCAGGAGCGCCACCAACTCGGTGCCGAAATTTTTTCCACCATGGGAAGCTACGCACCGGCCCTGGGGATGATCGGCACACTCATCGGTCTGGTTCAGATGCTGCAATCCATGGATAATCCCAGTGCCATCGGCCCGGCCATGGCCGTGGCGCTGCTGACCACCTTTTACGGGGCCATACTGGCCAACCTGGTGTGCCTGCCCATGGCCGGAAAACTCAGAAGCCGCAGCAAGGAAGAGGCCCTGGCCAGGGAAATGATCATTTCCGGGGTGATGGGACTGACCCGGGGGGTCAATCCCCGGGTCATCGAACAGAAAATGATGGCCTTTGTTCCCCCGAAAATGCGCAAAAGCAGTTATGAGTGAGCCGGTTGCCGCATGAGTCATGGAGAAGAAAATGGCAGGCCATAAACGAAAGGATTCGACCCGGGGTTCCGGCATGATACCGATCATTACCATTTCGCTGTTTACCATCCTGCTGTCTTTTTTTATCCTGCTCAATTCCATCGCGGTGGTCGATCAGCGCCGGACCCGCACGGCACTGGAATCGGTTTTTAAGAGTTTCGGGAGCTTGGCCGGGGGTTATTCCATGCGGGAAGGTCACCGTGGCGTCAACGAGGCGGCAATGCCCCACGGGGTGCCCCGGATCGATTTTTCGAGCCTGGTTTCCAGCAAGAATCCCCTGAGCCGTCAGATTCGTGCGCTTTCCGTAACGCGCGGAAGCCTGTTGAGAATTCCCAGCGCCGTGTTCTTCAAAGTTCAAAGCGCGCAAATCAAACCGAGCGCTGCGGCTTTTCTCGACCGGTTGGCCCGCATCATGCGAACCAATACGGATTCGATTGAAATTGCTGATTTCGTGGCTCGCACCGAAACGGGGGCCCGAAACAACCTGAAAGAGCGGGAGTTGTCCGGCCTGCGGGCCTTGGCGTTGGCCAAGTACCTGGTGACCCGGGAAAAAATTTTGCCCCAGCGGCTGATGGCCTATGGCTGGGGGGCGTCCCATCCGCTGTTTTCCAGGCTCACCCCGGCCACCCGGAGGCTCAACGACCGCGTGGAGGTCCTTTTTGTACACCCCTATGGCCGTCAAAAACCAGAGGGCGGGTTTACTTTCAGACGGTTTTTTTTCAAGGTGTCGGACTGAAGAATCCAATACTGCCCATTTTCTCTGCAACTTCTGCGAGTAATTGATATGAGACGGTACGCAACACCCGAAACTATCTTTAAGACCGATCCGCACGGATGGATGGTAACCTTTGCGGACCTGGTCATGCTGCTGCTCACCTTTTTTGTCATGCTGCTGACCATGAAATCCATGGACCGGTCTGCGCTTCGGGAAATGATGGGGCAAACGATTCAATCCACCGGGCCGTTACCGTACAATACTTCCGGCCGGTCGTCCGGGACCCGGATGGTGGTACAGATCCCGGCGAAGATCACTTCGCCAAAGATGCTGGAAAACATGTTGTCTCAAGCTGGTGAGACCTTGGTGGGCAAAGGCGGTGTGCCGAAACATCTCGAGGACTTGGTGGGCATTACCAGCGATGCTCGGGGAGTGGTGATCTCCATCGGTACCGATGACCTGTTTGACTCGGGAAAGGCCGTCTTGAAAAAGGAACGGCTTCCCATTCTAAATGCCTTGGGCCATCTGCTGGCACGGGTGTCCAACTCCATCGTGATCATGGGCTATGCCGACAACGTCCCGATTCGGGGCGGTGTTTTTACCTCCAATTGGGACTTGTCCTTTTACAGGGCGTTGGCGGTATACACCTATCTGTCCCATACCCTGGGGATATCCGGGGATCGGATGGCAGTAGGCGGTTTTGGAGATCAGCGGCCGCTGTTTTCAAACGCCACCCCGGCTGGACGAGCCAAAAACCGTCGGATCGAGTTTATTCTCAAACCACCTGTTTGATAGGAAACTTGTCATGGAAGAAGAAGCGGCTTCCGAAGAAAAACCCCCGGAAAAAAAATCATCGATGGTAAAGCCCATCGTGGCGGTGGTGATTTTAGCCATTTTGGCCGGGGCAGGCTTTGGAGGCTGGACCTGGTATGAGGCCCGCACTCGCGTTCAGGAAGGCAAAACCGCTTCCAGGGCGCCGGCGCATATCGCCAAAACAAACCTTCCGGATTTCTTTTTCAGTCTGGATCCTTTTGTAGTCAATTTAGCCGATCCCGGTGGAAGGCGATACCTGCGGACCCAGATCGATCTGGAATACAGCACAAAGGATCTCCAAAAGGAGCTTGCCGCCAGGCGGCCCCAGCTGCGGAACCTGATTCTCATGGTACTTACCAGTAAAACATTTAAAAGTATCCAGGGAGTCGCTGGAAAAATTGCTTTGCGAAACGAGATCATCACCCGGATCAATCAATTGCTTCAATCGGGCAGGATCCGAAACCTTTATTTTACCGAATTTGTCGTGCAGTAGGAATTCTTATGGGCGATATTCTCACCCAAAGCGAAGTCGACAGCTTGCTTTCCGGGCTGACCAGCGGCCGGATCGAAACGGAAAAGGAAGCCCAGGCAGCACCCGAGGGGGTCGTTGCGTTTGATTTTACCAACCAGGACCGGGTCATCCGCGGGCGGATGCCCACCTTCCAGGTGATCAACGATCGGTTTGCCGGGGCGATGAACACCAGTTTGTACAATCTGCTGATGACCAAGGCCGATACCAGTTACGAGTCCGTGGAGACGTTGAAGTTTTCCGAGTTTGTCCGCTCG
>JBJKSK010000259.1:0-2673 GCA_046704125.1 Desulfobacterales bacterium
AATGATGTCGGCTCCGTCAAACACCGTGGCATACACGGTTTGAAACACATTTCGCATGCTGGAGTTGGTACGGGGTTCAAAGACCGCAATCAGCCGTCCGCCAGTGATCGAGGGCCGAAAAGCCGAAATCGTCTCTCGCACCGCTGTAGGGTGATGGGCAAAATCATCGACGACCGTCACCCCGCCGGCCACTCCCCGGATCTCCTGGCGGCGCCGGACTCCAGAAAAGGTCTCCAGGCCTCGGGCAATGGCCTCGACGCCCACCCCTAGCTCGTGGGCCGCCCCGACGGCGGCCGTTGCGTTGAGCAGGTTGTGGGTGCCAAACACTTTGGTTTTAAACCGCCCGAAAAGGCGTCGCCGGTGGTACACCTCAAAATGGGTCCATGGGGAAATCAGCAGTGTTTCACCCATCTGCCACTGGGATTGTGGCAGTTTTCCGTAAAAGGCGATCCGGCAGCGCCTCCCGCTTATCAGTTGTTTGATCACCGGGTCCCCGTCCCAGGCCAGCAGCATGGCGTCGGCCGGTATCCGGTCGATAAACTGGTCAAAAGCGGACTTGACATGATCCAAATCCCGGTAGATGTCGGCATGATCGAATTCCACGCCGGTTAACACAGCAACCGAGGGGCGGTAATGGAGAAACTTGGGGCCTTTATCGAAAAAGGCCGTGTCGTACTCGTCACCTTCCAACACCACCTCGCCGGAGCCCATCCGATAGTTGCTGTCAAAATTTTTCAGGATCCCGCCGATGACAAACGACGGGTCCCGGCCTGCATCCTGAAGCAACCAGGCGATCATCGAGGCCGTGGTGGTCTTGCCGTGGGTGCCGGTGACCACCACCGTCTTTTTGCCCGAAACAATAAAACGGTTGATAGCCTGGGGCATGGAGCAATAAGATAGATGCATCGCCTCAATGGCAGCCACCTCCGGGTTGTTTTGGGATATGGCATTTCCCACCACGACCAGATCGGGCCGATATTCCAGGTTTTTGGGCGAAAAACCGTCGGCCACATCGATACCCAGCGCGGCAAGAAAAGAGCTCATGGGTGGATAGACCTTCTGATCCGACCCGGTGACGCGATACCCCGAAGCCTTGAGCATGGCCGCCAAGGCGCCCATGGCGGTGCCGCAGATGGCAATCAGATGAATGGAGTCAACTTTCTCGGGAATCCGGTTTTCTGTGGGTTGCATCAGGCCAGTTGCCTCAGGGCTGCCTGTGCGGCGGAAATGGTGGCATCGATATCGTCACGGCTGTGAGCGGCCGAGACAAACAGCGCCTCAAACTGGCTTGGGGCCAGATAAATCCCGCGATCCAGCATGCCGCGCCAGAACCGTGAAAACCGATCCAGATCGCTTTGCTTGGCCTCTTGAAAATTTCTGACCGGAGCCCCGGTGAAAAACAGCCCCAGCATCGATCCCACTTGGCCCACACATACCGGAATGCCTGCTTTTTGGGCAGCGTCTTTCAGCCCGGCGGAAAGATGCCTCGAGTTCACGGCCAGGGCGTCATAAAACCCTTTGGCGGCAACCTCTGACAGAGTGGCAATGCCTGCGGCCATGGCCACCGGGTTCCCGGAAAGGGTTCCGGCCTGATAGACAGGGCCCTCGGGGGCCAGTTGCCGCATGATCTCCCGTCGGCCGCCGAAAGCCCCAACAGGCATACCGCCGCCAATAATTTTTCCCAGCGTGGTCAAGTCCGGCCGGATCCCGTAATGGGTCTGAGCTCCGCCGTAGGCCACACGAAAACCGGTCATGACCTCGTCAAAAATTAGAATCGTGCCATGTTTTTCCGTTTCGGCACGAAGCGTCTGCAAAAACTCTGGTTCCGGGATCACCAGCCCCATGTTTCCCGCCACGGGCTCAACGATCACACAGGCAATCGAATCGCCCTGGTCATCCATCAGTTGCCGAAAAGATTCGATGTCATTGTAGGCAATCGATAGGGTCTGGGCAACAAAAGATGCCGGCACACCAGGGCTGCCGGGAATGGCCAAAGTGGCCACTCCAGAGCCTGCGGCCACCAGCAGCGTGTCCGCATGACCGTGGTAGCATCCGTCAAATTTGACAATCAAATCCCTTCCGGTCGACCCTCTGGCCAGTCGGATGGCGCTCATGGTGGCCTCAGTGCCTGAATTGACCATCCTGACCATATCCACGGAAGGAAGCGCCGAAATAATTTTTTCAGCCAATTCGATCTCCAGGTCTGTAGGCGCCCCGAAACTCGTTCCCCGCTCCAGCACCTCGGTGATAGCCGCCATGACTGCCGGGTGCCGATGACCCAAAATCATCGGCCCCCATGACCCGATATAATCGATATAGGTGTTTCCATCGGCATCCAAGAGCCGGGAACCACTGGCGGAGGAAATAAACACCGGTTCGGTGACCACCGAACGGCAGGCCCTTACCGGGCTGTTGACACCGCCAGGGATGAGTTTTCGAGCCTGGTCAAACAACTGGTGTGAAATGAGGTGTTTCATGAACAGGGGTCCTTTCCGCCTTTTGAAAAAAAAGCAAACCAGGCTCCCATCCGCAGCCGATCGGTCCGGTGGGTGGCCTCATGCAATTGGACCAGAGGCTATCAGAGCCTCCCCAACAGGTCAAGGCCCGTAAGCGGGCTATGCCCGCCAGGCTTTCGGTTTTAAGAATTTAAAATGAATAGGTTAGGCTTATAAG
>JBJKSK010000260.1:0-4525 GCA_046704125.1 Desulfobacterales bacterium
ACACGAGTGTCTGAACATCGACGTGCAGCTTGCCCAAAACGGCGCGGTGTTCAAGGGAAGCTTGAAGGATTTCAGCGTAAGCGCGTTGCAGGTGGCCGTCACTCCCAAGCCCCCTCAATCCTATGACTGGATCGATCCCAGCTTGCCGGTGCACCTGATGCTGTCAGCCCAATCCGATCCGCTGTATGCCGGAGATTGCCGAATCCTGCGCGAAGCCGTCCAACCGGCCAGCCGCGGTTACGTTTTATCTCCGCTGCACTACCAAATGCACCGTTTCCGGCCCAAGGCCTTTCGCAGCACCCGCCAGAAACTGGTTCCGTCGCCCAATGTCATTTTCCGCCACCCTTTGACTTCGACCATGGTTCACCTCAAGGTGGAAGCGCTTTCCGGAACTGGATTCAGCGTGAATGAGGACCCCGCCCGTTGCCTGCTGCTGCCGGGAATGGTGATTCCCGAACTTTTTCTGGACATTGCTGGAATTTTCCGGTTTCCATGCCGGGTGCAGGTGATACATCGGCGCCTGGCCCAGGACGAGAAAAGCATTGTCTGCGGGCTGGCCATCCTGGACATGGACGCAGGCAACCACGCTCGCCTGCTGGCCCTGCTTCAACAGGCCAGCGATGAGAAAGCCTACCTGAGCCAGCCCGTGGACCTGGATGCGCTGTGGGACTTTTTTTTCCAGACCGGGTTTATCTATCCCCAGAAATACGGTTTTATCCAACAGCACAAGGCCATGGTCAAAGAAACCTACCAGAGGCTGTACTCGGAGGCACCCACCATCGCCAGACACTTTGTCTACCAGGACAAGGGCAAAATTCTCGGGCATATGGCCATGGTCCGGTTCTACGAAAACACGTGGCTGATCCATCACCACGCGGCCAACACCTCGGTGTCCAATCGTTCGGGGCTTGCCGTGCTCAACCAGATCGGGAGGTTTATCAACGATTCACACAACATCTACTCCGTCCGGATGAAGCATGTGATGTGCTATTACCGCCCGGATAATCGATTCCCCGCCAGGGTCTTCGGGGGAGCGGCACGTCACATCGGGGACGCTTCGGGCTGTTCGGTGGATCATTTTGCCTACTTTCACCACAAGTCCCGGACTCCACAGCCTCTGCCCAAACCATGGCGTCTGACCGAAGCCGGTGCCCAGGATCTGGAAGCCCTGAGCACCTGGTATGATCTGTTTTCCGGGGGTCGGATGGTTCAGGCTCTGGACCTGCTTCCGGAAACATGCAGACAAGAAAACGTCACAGAGACCTTCAAACGCCACGGATTTAAGCGGCAGCGACGTCTGTACGCCATTGTCAGACAGTCAGTCCCCAAAGCCATCATCGTGGTCAATAAGTCGGACCTGGGCCTCAACCTTTCGGATCTGACCAACTGCATCATGGTCGTGGTTCTGGATCCCGACGGGCTGCCCCGGGAGGTGCTTGATGCCGCCCTGGCGCAGACGGCCGCCTGTTTTGCGCAACCGCAAGTGCCGGTGATGCTCTATCCTGTGGATTACGCCAACCGGCATGCCATTTCCTTCGAAAAGCAATATGCCCTGTGGATTCTTTCCATGACCCATACCGACGCCTATTTTACATTTCTCAAGCGCTTGATCCGCTTTATCGCTCATTGACGGGGTCTTCCCCGAAAGCCTTGTTTTCTCGCCGTCGGGAAAGCCGAAAACCAGGGGGAAGGAATCAGCGCCGATAGGCAAGGGTTCATGCCGATGGTGCATGGTCTGGATTCGGCGCGTGGTGGTTTGCGTTTAGGGTTGAAATTTCGGCGTTTTATGCTATGGATGGGTTTGTCCTGGGAATATTGGAACCTGATTGACCTGGGGAAATCTATGGCGGAGGCGGACTGTCGCGCCAGAAGCCGCTGCACCGGGAAACCATCCAGAGCTATGACCGACGACCGTCAAAAGGAGCCTCCCCGTCTGTACAACAGCCGTATTGTTGATACCTACCTCAGGTTCATCAAACGAAAATACAGCGATGTAGACATCTCTCAACTCCTGGCCGATGCCGGCATGACACCTCATGAGGTGGCCGATCAAGGCCACTGGTTCACCCAGGACCAGATCGACGGGTTTCATAACCGCTTGGTGCAACTGACCGGCAACGAGAACATCGCCCGGGATGCGGGGCGCTATTCGGCTTCCCCGGAGGCCATCGGCGTGATGCGCCAGTACATCCTTGGAATGGTAAGCCCCTCCCAGGTCTTCCAGCTCATCGGAAAAGCCGCGTCTAATTTTTCGCGTTCGGCCGTGTATCTTTCCCGGGTGCTGGCCCCCAACCAGGTGGAAATCACCGTCCGCCCCCATGAGGGAACCCAGGAAAAGCCCTTCCAATGTGAAAATCGGATCGGATTTTTCGACGCCGTTTCCTTGATCTTCAACAATAACCTGCCCCATGTGGAGCACCCGGAGTGCATATTTCAGGGCGATGCGGTTTGCCGCTACCTGATTTCCTGGGAGAAAACCCCATCGGATCTGTGGCGGAAGATCCGCAATGTCACCATGCTGGTGATGTTATTGACCTGCGTGGCCTTGTTGCCCACCCACCACCATTTCGCCCTGCTGGTGTTGTGTCTCGTGTCGCTTACGGCCCTCTTTGGATTTATAACGGTCATTGTTGACCTGGAAAAACGCGAGCTAAAGGCCAGTCTGGAAAATCTCGTGGATTCGAGTGAAAAGCTCGTGGATCAGATGAATTTGAACTATAACAACGCGCTGATGACCAACGAGATCGGTCAGGCCGTAAGCCGCCAAATGTCTATCGAAGGCATTCTGGACGCGGTGATCGGGATTTTTCAAAAACGCCTGGATTACGACCGGGGTCTGATCCTGTTGGCCGATGCCGACCAGACCTGCCTGGAGTTTCGGGCCGGCTACGGATACAATGCCAACGAACTCCATATTTTCAAAGCCCACCGGTTTCGCCTGGATCGGCCGAAGTCCAGGGGCATATTCGTGGTTTCGTTCAAGGAGAAAAAGCCTTTTCTCATCAACGATATTCAGGATATCACCGACACTCTTTCCCTCCGGAGTCGGGTGTACGCTGAAAAGCTCGGAACCCAAGCCTTCATCTGTTGTCCCATCGTCTGCGACGGAAAATCCGTCGGCATCCTTGCCGTGGACAATTTCAAATCAAAACGGGTTCTGGTGCAAAGCGACATGAGTCTGTTGCTGGGCATCACCCATGTCATCGGCATCAGCATCCGTAACTCCCAACTGCTCGAAGCCCGGATGCGTCAGTTCAAATCCGTTGTGGAGGTGCTGGCCGCCAGCATCGACACCCGGGATCCGCTCACGGCCGGCCATTCGAAAAAGGTGACCGAATATGCCCTGGGTATCTGCCGGGAAATGGACTTTGACAAGGACTACCAGGAGATGATCCGTGTGGCGGCGCTGCTGCACGACTACGGAAAGATCGGGGTCCCAGACGCCATTTTGAAAAAGGAGGGGCGCCTGACGGCGCAAGAATATGAAACGGTCAAGACTCACACGGTTCATACGCGCCAGATCCTGCAGCAGGTCAACTTCGAGGGGGCTTTCGGCCAAGTGCCGTCAGTGGCGGCGGCTCACCACGAAAAATTGGATGGAAGCGGCTATCCCGATGGCCTCGTGGGTGACCAGATCCCCCTGGGGGCACGCATCATCGCCGTGGCCGATTTCTTCGAAGCTATCACGGCCACGCGTCACTACCGGGGGCCCATGCCCCTGGAGGTCGCCTTCGACCTTTTGCAGAAGGAATCCGGAAAGCATTTCGACCCGACGGTGGTTCAGGCTTTTTTCAGGTACTACCGAAAGACTCAGGGCCGGATCCCGGTTTCGTCCCCCGGCAGGCAATCAGTGGAGTATAGGTAAAGCGTCGGGGATCGGAAAAAAAATGACGGAATTCTCCGGCAAAATCCGCCCACCCGCCGGCGTATTCGGGAAACCGGTAGCCGGAGTGTTTCGCCGCCACCTCCACCTTCCGGCACCAGTTGAAGGCGTCGCTTTCTCGAAGATTGCCGAAAATCAGATGGTGGGGTTGCTGCATCACATCGATTGCCTCGTAGCCCAGGTCAAAGAGAAAGGCATAAAGTTTTCGGCCGACGAATGGATCGAAATCACCGGTTTGTTCCAGGGTTTCCATGATTCCCCTGACCGCCCGTTCCATCCGGGCGCTCAGTCCCCAGTGACCCAGGCAGTTGTAATCCAGATCGATCAGACAAAGGGTTCCCCCGGGCTTTAGAATCCGGGAGACGTTTTTTACGATGTTGAAACTGTCCTGACGATGGTATTCCAGGACAAAGCGAATCCAGAGAAAGTCAAAGCAGCCCAGATCGTCCAGAGGGTTGCGGATATCTCGCTGAGCAAACAAGATACCGCCGGTGCCGTAGTGCTGCCTGGCGAAGCGGACGCGGTCTTCGGCCATGTCGATGCCGATGGCGGCACCCGAGGGCTGTACCAGTTGGTGCAGATGATACGTGGTCTTTCCAGATCCGCAACCCAAATCGGCCACCTTCATGCCGGGCCGGATCC
>JBJKSK010000261.1:0-3280 GCA_046704125.1 Desulfobacterales bacterium
CGCATGCTGATGGCTCGGGTGAGGTTCCAGATCCGTTCGGAGACTTTCAGCAGATCCGGCCAGCCGAGCCGGCGGCCGGTGATGGCGTAAAACAGGCCGACATAGTGCTCAAGCTCAAAGCCCAGCTCCATGTACTGAAGCCGGCACACCCCGAGCACATCGAAAAGCGGCCGGATATGCTGCGAATCGATGACATAGCCGGCGCTCTCGGCCTTGATCCGGGCCTCGGGCTGCTTTTCCACCTTGCCTCCGCCGCTGACCAGCTCATGAACACTGGTCCAGGCCCCGGCCACGTCATGGCCCAGCACCCAGGCCCGCGAGTGATGGGCCCCGATATCGGCGGTCATGTAAGCCAGCATCATCGCCGGGGCGTTGCGGCACTCGTAGCCGGTCCACTCCAGACCCTTGACATGAATGGCAAAAGACTGTGATCCCCGACCGGTTTTTTCAGAGGCCCGCTTGACCCCTTCGGCCAGCAGATCGCCGATGCCCTCGCGGGACGCAATTTTTTCCAGCAGAACATGCACCGTCTTCAAGTCGCCGAAACGCAGCGGAAAGCCGACTTGCTCCGGTGTGAAAATGCCCTTTTCAAAACATTCGATGGTCCAGGAGATCACGGCCCCGGCCGATATGGTGTCCAATCCCAGTTCATCGCACAGGTAGTTGGCGTAAGCGACCTCTTCGATGGTCTGGAGCTCGCAGTTGCCGCCGAACAAGGCGATGGTTTCATACTCGGGGCCTTCCACGAACGCCGATCCCAGGGCGGTTTTCGTGCGGCCGTATTTCCCGCACGGCGTCGGGCAGCAATAGCAGCCTTTGTCGGTAATCTTGAGGCGCTCGATGACGGCCTTGCCGTTGAGGCGCTGGTAATGCCCGGAAAAAGAGGTCTGAAAATTTCGCGTGGGAAATACCCCCACCTCGTTGGTCCAGTTGGTGATGCCCGCCGTGCCCTCCGGGGTCCATTGCCTGAATCCGGGTTTGGAAAATACGTTTCGGTAGGCTTCTTTTCCCGCCGCATAAGCCGCATGGACGTCAAAAACCGGCAGCCGGCCCGTGCCTTTGACGGCAATGGCCTTGATGTTTTTAGACCCCAGCACGGCCCCCACGCCGGCGCGGCCCGCCTGGCGCCCGAAGTCATGGGAAATGCAGGCATAACGCACCTTTTTTTCGCCGCCGGGGCCGATGGTCAGGATCTGAAAATCCTCTCCCAGGTCCGCTTTCAAGTGCTCTTCGGCCGTCAACGCCCCCTGGCCCCAGTAGGCATCCGCCGGCCGGATTTCCACCCGGCCGTTTTCGATAAACAGGTAACTGGGAACCTCGGCCCGCCCGGAAAGAACCATGGCATCATAGCCGGCGTATTTCAGGGCCGGGCCGAAATGCCCGCCCATGTTGCTGTCGGCATATCCGCCGGTGGCAGGCGACTTGGTGCCAAAGTGGGTCTTTCCGCTGGCCGGCAAAAAATGCCCGGAAAGCGGTCCGGTGGCCACTACCAAGAGATTTTTCTCGTCAAAGGCATCGATGCCCCGCGGCAGGCCGTCAAAGAGCATCTTGGCCACAAACCCGCGTCCGCCGACAAAACGATGCACCAAATCCGCGTCCAGAACGTGTTTTTCGATGCGCCGGGAAGAAAGTTCAACTCTGAGTATAAAACCGGCATATCCGAACATGCGATGGTCTCCTGTAATCATTTCCATACTCCATTGTCTGACTGGCTCACCGATTCGTCCTGCCCCGCTTTGGCCCCCGGGAGGCAGGGTACCGGATCACTTGGTCCAGGCCTTGGCTTCATCCAGGACAATGGCACCGCGGGGGCAGATTCGCGCGCAGGCACCGCAAAGGTTGCATTTGGTGGGGCACTGGCCGTCTGCCGGGTCCATCATCACCTTTTCCGGACAAACGTCCACACAGGTCATGCACCCGGTACACAATGCCTCGTCCACACGATATACGCCCGACTCCACAACAATGGCCTCTGCCGGGCAGTTGTCGGCACAAACGCCGCATTGATCGCAGAAATGCACCCGGTAGTCGCCCGGGGCCGGGAAACGGCCCTGTACGCGCAGCAGCGCCCGGCTGGGCTGAACGACGTTGAAATTTTCCAGCGCACAGGCCAGCCGGCAGGTGCCGCAGCCGGAACAGTTCTCATGGATGATCCTGGGTATCATAAGGGTGGTCCTTGTCAGTGGATTGGCGTACGTAACGCGCACGATGCCCTCATGGACGGCACCTTGGCTGACGCGGTCAGGCGCGTGTTGATGAAAGAGATGTTTCAATATTCGTACCAACGCATGGAAATCGTCTCAGTGCATGGCCATCCGTGGCAAAGCGTCGTTTCCGGGAAACCGAGCCTGCCAGAGGCGACAGGACAATTATGTCCGATCCGCCCATGTCAAATGTATATAACTATGAGAATATATAACCATATTTAATCGATATGGACATATTTGTCCATATTTTGGACTATTTTATGCCTAAGGTCTTCATTTTCCGTTGCAGGGTTTTGGTGGTGATCTGAAGAGCGGCCGCGGTTTTACCGCGATGCCAATGCATGACCCCCAGGGTGTGAAGGATCCACTTTTTTTCCAGGGCCGCCATCCGCTGGCCGAGTCCAAAATCGGCCTCAGGGCCGGGCTCGGCAAGCGCATTCTCGGCCTCGGCGGTCATGGAAATCTGTCCCATCAAGTCCAGTTTGCCAAGCGTCAGGTAAGTGTGCAGCACGCTTTTCAATTCCCGGACATTTCCCGGCCAGCTGTAGTTTTCCATGGCTTCACGAACCCTCACGGACAGAGCGTGGGGCTGTTTCCGGCTCTGGTTGAACCGGGAAAGAAAATGGTCGATAAGCAACGCTATGTCCTCTTTGCGCTCCCGCAACGGCGGCAGGTAGACGGGCAGAATGCGGATCCGGTAAAAAAAGTCTTCTCTCATGCGACCGTCCTTGACCAGCTTGACCAGGTCGCGATTGGTGGCGGCGATGACCCTGAAGTCGCTTTTGACCAGCTTGACACCGCCCAGCGGGCTGTAGGCCGAGTGATCCAGCACCCGCAGCAGCTTCACTTGCATCTGCTGGGGGATTTCACCGATCTCGTCAAGAAAAAGGCTGCCGCCGTCAGCGGCGTCGAGCAGGCCGCCCTTGTCTGAACCGGCCCCGGTAAAAGCGCCTTTCACGTGGCCGAAAAACTCTCGCTCCAAAAGCTCCTTGGGGATGGCTCCACAGTTGACCGGCACGAAAGCGCCGTTTTGCCGATCGCTGAGCCGATGAATGGCGCGGGCCACCAGTTCC
>JBJKSK010000262.1:0-5837 GCA_046704125.1 Desulfobacterales bacterium
TCGCCGGACTGGGGCATCCCGGCTATCGGCACTATTTTTTTGAAATTTCCGCCCATGATATGATCGCCTTTTTTGAGTGGCATCAAGTGGAGAAAATTCCGGAAAAGGACCATGGGGTGCCGGTCACGGGGCCTTTCGCGTTTGACCACGTTTCGATAGAGGTTTCCAGCGATGAGGACCTGTGGTCCATCAAGGATCGACTGGAAGCCGCGGATTTCTGGGTTTCGGAAGTCATTGACCACGGTTTTATCCATTCCATCTATAGCTTTGATCCAAACCGGATCGCCATTGAGTTTAGCGCCCCGGTACCGGATGTGGATCTGCGGAAACATCCCCGGATGCTCGATACCCGGCCCTCGGCAGCGGCCCTGGAAGGCCCGGAACCCGTTTCCGGGCATTGGCCGGAAAAAGCCCCCACCCCTGAAAAGGATCGCTGCGTGTATCCTGGCGAGGGAAAGATTTTTGCCAAGAAACCTCTTGCCGGAAGCAAGCCCTGACCGCGCGTTGCCACGCATCCACGGCTGCCCAGAGCCATGGAGAAACAATGCTCCACGGCCTTTTTTCGTTGATCCAAACCGGGAAACGTGCACACCATCGAAACGGGGTTTGGGCGGGTTGCCACCACCGTGGTCAACCAACGGGATGAGACCGCCTTTTGGATGGCGAATCATGGGAATTCCTATCAGGAATTGGAACCGATGAAAATTGAAGGAGATAGCGCCGTCTATGCCATTTTCGGAGATCCGGTGGCCCATAGCCTCAGCCCGCTGATGCACAACCGGGCTTTTGAACAAGTCGGGTTCAAGGCGGCTTATGTGCCGTTTCGGGTCACCGACATCGCCGCCGCCGTGACCGCTGCGCGGACCCTGGGCATCGCCGGACTCAGCGTGACCATCCCCCATAAAGTCGGCATCATGGCCTATCTGGATGAGATCGACGAAACGGCGCAAGGCATCGGAGCGGTCAATACCGTGGTGGCCCGGGATGGCTGCCTGGTGGGCTATAACACCGACGGCGCCGGAGCCCTGGCGGCGTTGGAGGCCGTGGCCGACGTTTCCGGACAGGAGGTGGTCGTGCTGGGTGCCGGGGGGGCGGCCCGGGCCATCGCCAAGGTCGTATGCGCTCAAGGGGGCCGGGTGACGATTGCCAATCGAAGCCTCGATAACGGGCGGGTTTTAGCCGATGCCCTGGGATGTGCCAGTTGCACCCTGGCCGATATTCAAAGCATCGCCTGCGACATCCTGGTCAATACCACGCCGGTGGGTATGGCGCCCAACGTCAATGCCATGCCGGTGCGCCGGCGTGACCTGCGTCCGGAGATGGTCGTCATGGATATCGTTTACAACCCGCTGCGCACCCGGTTGCTGCGGGAAGCCCGGAAAATCGGGTGCGTCACCGTCGATGGCGTATCCATGTTTGTCAACCAGGGCGCCCTTCAGTTTCGTCTCTGGACCCAGCTGCCGGCGCCGGTAGACGTCATGCGGGAAGTCGTGATCAAGGCCCTCGGGCGAAGATGAGTCAGGAGATCTATTCCTTGAAAGAAAAACAGATGATCGAGGTTTCAGCCGGTCGCGCGGGAAACGTCGCGGTTTCGGTTCCCGGCTCAAAGAGTTACACCCACCGGATCCTGGTGGCCAGCGCCTTGTCCGACGGGCTCTGTGTCATCGAGAATCCGCTCGACAGTGAAGATATTCAGTTGACTGCCGGTGCCTTGAAACAACTTGGAGCAGCCATCGAAAAAGACGGCGGCAAGCTTCGGGTCCATGGCACCGGCGGCCGGCTGCAGCCTAGCCGCATGCCGATCTATCTGGGCAATTCGGGCACCTCCATGCGCTTTATTACGGCCCTGGTTGCCATCGGACAGGGGGATTACGTTCTGGAGGGCAGCTTGCGCATGGCCCAGCGGCCGATACGGGATCTGCTCGATGGACTCAACCAGCTTGGGGTACCGGCCCGATCGATTCAGGAAACAGGGTGCCCCCCGGTTCAAGTCACCGGAGGCCACCTGACGGGGGGAAGCGTTTCGCTGCGCTGCGAGGTCAGCAGCCAGTATCTTTCCGGTCTGCTGCTGATTGCCCCCTGCACCAGGGACGGGTTGGACGTGGAGGTAACCGCCGGCCCTGTTTCCAAACCGTATCTGGATATGACCGTGGATGTGATGCAGCGGCTTGGCGTGATTGTCGAGCGTGAGGGGTACAGCCGTTTCAGGGTTGCTGGCAGACAGGTATATCGGGCCGGCGCCTACACCGTGGAACCCGACGCTTCCCAGGCCAGTTATTTCTGGGCGGCGGCAGCTGTCAGCCAAGCCAGTATCCAGGTCCGGGGCATCAGCCGGCAGTCCCGGCAAGGGGATGTGCGGTTTGTTCGACACCTGGAAGCCATGGGGTGTGAGGTCTCTTACCAGCAAGATGGCATTACCGTCACGGGAAAACCGCTTCGGGCCATTTCCGTGGACATGGCCGATATGCCGGATCTGGTCCCCACGCTGGCCGTGGTGGCCGCTTTCGCCCAAGGTACGACCAAAATCCAGAACGTGGCCCATCTGAGGGGAAAGGAAAGTGATCGGCTCGGATGCGTGGCCGCCGAACTCAACCGGATGGGCATTGATGCCCGCTGCAGCGACTCCGGCATCGAAATTGTCGGAGGTGTGGCAAAGCCGGCGACCATTGAAACCTACAATGACCACCGGATGGCGATGAGTTTTGCCGTGGCCGGATTGCAAACCCCAGGCGTGCGGATTCAAAATCCAGACTGTGTCGCCAAGTCCTTTCCCCATTTCTGGCAGGTGTTCCAGCAGTTGTACATCTAAGGCGGGCGGGCAAGAAACGGCTAAACTTGAAACAACAGGAATAGATCATGTCAAGCACCTTTGGTACCGAATTTCGCGTCACCACCTTCGGCGAGTCTCACTGTTTGGGTGTGGGCGCGGTGGTCGACGGGGTACCGGCGAAAATGGCCCTTTCCGAGGCTGACATTCAGCCACAGCTGGATCGCCGGCGGCCCGGACAAAGCCGGCTGACCACCGATCGAAGTGAATCCGACCGGGTCTCGATCGTGTCCGGAGTGGAAAACGGGCTTACCCTGGGAACCCCCGTAGCCCT
The DNA here is from genome assembly GCA_046704125.1 of Desulfobacterales bacterium. Lineage (GTDB taxonomy): Bacteria > Desulfobacterota > Desulfobacteria > Desulfobacterales > JBJKSK01 > JBJKSK01. The sequence continues at coordinate 3,102 of JBJKSK010000262.1, forward strand.
GTTTGTGCCCAACCGGGACCATCGCCCCGGCGACTATGCCGCCATGCGGACCGTCCCCCGGCCATCTCATGCCGACTATACCTACCAGGCAAAATACGGCATCCGGGCTTCAAGCGGCGGGGGTCGCTCCAGTGCCCGGGAAACCATCGGCCGGGTGGCCGCCGGCGCCATTGCCGAAAAGCTGCTCCGCGAGGCTTGCGGCATAGAGATCGTGGCTTGGGTCAGTGCTGTGGGCGCCATCGAAATTTTGCTTCCCGATAGCCACTCGATCCAACGGGCAGACGTGGATCGCTCGCCCTTGCGCTGTCCCGACCGGGAAGCCGCCGAAGAGATGGGGGCCGCCATTGTTCAGGCACGGGAAGCCTCCGATTCCATCGGCGGGATTATATCCTGCGTCTGCCGCAATGTGCCTCCGGGACTCGGAGAACCGATTTTTGACAAGGTTGAGGCGAAACTGGCCCAGGCGATGCTCTCCATTCCCGCCACCAAGGGCTTTGAAGTGGGATCGGGGTTTGCCGGCACCCGGATGCGCGGCTCGGTCCACAACGACCCCTTCGTGCAAAAGGGCGACCGGCTGGGAACGGCTACCAATTTTAGCGGGGGCATTCAGGGCGGAATCACCAACGGCGAGGCGATCCTGTTTCGAGTGGCCTTCAAACCGCCGGCGACCATCGGCGTGGCGCAGCAGACCGTCGACTTCGATGGGGAGCCGGTGGTTCTCGAGGCCAAGGGCCGTCATGACCCCTGCGTGGTGCCTCGGGCGGTGCCGATCGTGGAGGCCATGGCGGCCCTGGTGTTGGCCGATTTGTATCTGCAGCAGCGGGTTCGTCGCGTTGTTGAATGACGCGCTCGTCGACTTATGACCGGTTCCGGGGCAGGTGGATAGTAAATGTGCTTCCCTGGCCGACGGTGCTTGTCACGGTCACCCGGCCGCCGTGGGCAGAGACGATATGCTTGACGATGGCAAGCCCCAGACCCGTTCCGCCCAGTTTGCGGCTGCGGGCCTGGTCGACGCGGTAAAATCGCTCGAAGAGGCGCGGCAGGTGTTCCTCGGCGATCCCAAGACCCTGGTCCCGGATGTGGATCAGGACCTCGTTTCCGGTGGTTTCGGCATAGACCCGCACACTTCGCCGTGGCGGGCTGTAGACGATGGCATTGTCGATGACGTTGATCAGGGCTTGTTCCAGCATCGGCGGGTCCATGTGCAGCATCAGCTTCGTCTTTTCGTAAACGATGTCAATGCCCTTGGCCGAGGCCTTGGGACGGCAGGAGTCGATGGCACCGGCCACGACCGCATCCAGCGCCTGGAAGACAAGATCGATTTCACGGTTTTCATCCCGTCGCTCGATGGCGGCCAGCTGCATCAAGTCCTCGATGATGGCCCCCAGGCGGCGAACGTGCCGATCGATGATGCCCAGAAAGCGCCTGGCTTCCTCAGGATTGTCCACGGCTCCGCCGCTGAGCGTTTCGACAAATCCCTGGATGGCGGTCAGCGGCGTTTTAAGCTCATGGGATACACTGGCGGCAAAATCCCGGCGAAGGTTTTCGAGTCGCCGCAACTGGGTGACGTCAGCCATCACGATAAGCGTGCCGATGCGCGCACCGCCGGCATCAATGACCGGCGACTGGCGGGTGGACAGGATCCGTTCCCCGTGATCATAGAAGACCAGGTCCTTTTCCTCCGGGGCCTCCCCGTCGAGGGCGGCATGCACAAAACGCTGAAATTCGACGTTTCGCACCGCTTCTTGCACCAGGCGCTGCTGCACCATGGCCGCATTGATGCCCAGCAGGTGAGCCGCTGCCTGGTTCAGACTCAGAATGCGCTCGTCTTTGTCGATGGCAAACACCCCTTCGGTCATGCTGGAAAAGACCGCTTCCAGTTCGTTTCGTTGCGCCTGGATGGTTTCAAGCCGTTCGGACAATTGCGTGGCCATCTGGTTGAGGGTAGATACCAACTGGTCGATTTCTACGGTGCGAGCCGGCGGGAGCCGATGGGCCAGGTCCCCGCGGGTGAAATGATGCGTGGCGTATCTGATGCGTTCGATGGGCAGGCTGATCCGGCGGGATACGAGCAGGCTGATACCGGAAGTCAACAGCGCAATGATTACCCCGGCCAGGGCGATTCGGTCGATGATCGAACCGATGACTGACGCCACACCGGTTAACGGAATCGAAGTCCGGATCACGGCCGCCACCCGATGATCCGAAAAAACCGGCACGGCGACATAGAGCATCTGCTGGTGCAGGGTCTGGCTGTATCGGCTCGCGGTTCCCACAACACCTGTCATTGCCTGGCGAAATTCGATGCGGTTGCCGTGATTGCCCATGGCTTCCGGTGTGTTTTCGGAATCGCCGACGACCTGACCCGAGGCGAGCATCACCGTGATGCGGGTAGACGATGCCGGTCCGAGCCGCTTGCAGATTCGGTCGATGGCGGCGGCGTCCACGGGTGACAGCTGGGTGCCGACCGCCGATTCCACCAGGCGGGCACGTGATCTTAAGTCGCTGGTGGCCTGTTGGATGAAAAAGCTGCGCATCACACCGGTGGCAAACACGCTGGCGGCGGCCAGGGCCAACAGGGTGATCAGCAAGAACGGGGGAAAGATCTGCCACAGGATGCGCGGCTTGGTTTTCATGGTACCTCCCGGAACCGGTATCCGATATGGGGCAGCGTTTCGATGCACCGGCCAGACTCACCGGTTTTTTGGCTGAGGGCGATTTCCCCATCCTTGACCA
>JBJKSK010000263.1:0-5949 GCA_046704125.1 Desulfobacterales bacterium
GCCTGGGCCATGGGCATGCCGGGGGCCACGATCACGGAGGCGCCAGCGGCTAGCGCGCGCACAAAAATGGCCAGGCCGCCCACATGGTAAAGGGGCAGCGACAGCAGGCACCGGTGCCCGGGGGCCAAGGCAATGTTGGCGTTGGCGCCTAAAGCGCTAAAATAATGGTTGCCAAAGGTGTGCAGCGCGGCCTTGGGCACTCCCGTGCTCCCGGAGGAAAACATCAGCGTTGCCGGTTGATCCAGACCGATCACGGATTCAGGAGGCAAAGTCGCTGGTTTGGGGCCGGAAAGCACCTGATCAAACAACAGGGCCGGGCAGCCCTCTACAAGCTTTCTGTCGCTGATGAAAAGGGTTTGGCTGGCCACCCGCTGCATAAGCCCCGTCACCTGGCCCGGTGGGGTGCGGGTGCTGACAAGCACCGCCACGGCTTTTACAAGCCACAGGGCTGCGATTAAAATCAGATAATCGGTGCTGGTTTCCCCCAGCAGGCAGATCCGCTGGCCTTCGGTGACTCCAAGATCCTTGAGACGGCCGGCTGTCTCCAATACTTTGGCGATAAAAAGGTCATAGGTGAGCACTTTATTGGCATCGATGACCGCCGGCAGGGGCCCGAAACGCCGGGCCAGCGTATGCAGACAAAAATCGGCAGTGGGGCTCATGTAAGTATTTCCATCATTCCGAAGTCCAGGTGGCGACTCGGGCAGGTGTCCGGGCCAAGGGCGATGTCCCCCTTTCGGCTCAAAGCCGTTTTTCCGCAAAGGTCCTCGGCCAGATAGCGCCAGGTGTCCAGGCCCGAAGCGGTGTCGGGTGGGGTCTTGGCCGCCGCCAGAGCCGCCAGGGCGCTTCGGCCCAAAGCGCTGTGAAAGGTGTCGCTGATCACCGCCTGTTTTCCCTCCCGTTGAATCCCCTGAGCCAGGGCCGTTGCTGTTTTCAGCGAGCCGAGAACAGCCGGTTTCAGGATCAGGGCTCCCACCCAGTCAGGGGTTGGAAACACCGATGGCGTCTTTGCCAGGCTTTCGTCCAGAGCCACGGGCCACCCGGTGATTCTTGAAAACGTCTCCATTTGCGCAGGCTCTTGCAGCGGTTCTTCGATATATTCGATCGGACAGGCGCCAACTTCTTTGGCAAAGTAAAGGGCCGTTTCCAGCGACCAGGCCCGGTTGGCGTCGATTCGAAGTTGTGCTCGGCCGCCGGCGGCCCGGTATACGGCCATGGTCTTTTCGATATCGGTTTCCACCGCGTCGCGTCCCACCTTTAGCTTGAGGCTGGTGTAGCCTTGGGCCACGCGCTGCGCGGCGGTTTTTTCCACTTCCTGCGGCGAGCCGGTCAAAAGCGCGTTGAGCCGCACCGACGCATGGGCGGGGGCTCCGAGAAAGACATGAAGCGGCTTGTTTTTCCGTTTGGCCAACAGCTCCAGGACGGCGCATTCCAGGCCAAAGCCAACCGATGGAACCAGCCGCCGATCTTCGGGCCACAGGTTCTGAAGGGGTCGCAGAAAAGCTGGCGGCTCCACGGATTTTCCCGGAAGCAAGTCGCGAAGCCCAACCAGCTGATCCTGGGCCTGGGAAAGGGTCTCGGCATGAAGCCCGGGAAGCGGCGCGCATTCGCCAAATCCCATATGCCCGGCATCATCCCCAATCCCGATGATCAGCCCTTCGCGGTGGCTCAGCTCCACTGGTCCGACTTTCAAAGGTTGCGCCAGGGCCAGCCGGTAGCGGTACAATAAAACGCGGGTAATCTGCATTGGCTGCCTTTCTAAAAAGCATTTCTCGCAGAGACGCAGAGGCGCAGAGAAAACGTAAATCTCGCAGAGGGTTTTATTTTTTTCTCCAGCTGCCCAGCTGCCCAGCCTCCCAGCTGTTTATCTTTGCGGCCTCTGCGCCTCTGCGAGAAACATATCTTTAGGGCCGGCGGGGGAACTTGGAAAAATCCGGTTTGCGCTTTTCCAGATAGGCGTTTCGGCCTTCCTGGCCTTCCTGGCTCATGTAAAAGAGCATGGTGGCGTTTCCCGCAAGTTCCTGGAGCCCGGACTGGCCGTCGCAGTCGGCGTTTAAGGCCGCCTTGATACAGCGGATGGCCATGGGAGAATTGGCCAGAATCTCTCGGCACCACTGCACGGTTTCGGCCTCGAGCCGCTCGAGGGGCACCACAGTGTTGACCAGCCCCATCTCCAGGGCTTGTTTCGCATCGTAAAACCGGCACAAAAACCAGATTTCCCGGGCTTTTTTCTGGCCGACGATACGTGCCAGATAGGCGGATCCGAAGCCCCCGTCAAAGGAGCCGACCTTGGGTCCGGTCTGCCCGAACACGGCGTTTTCCGCGGCAATGGTCAGATCGCACATCAGGTGCAGCACATGCCCGCCGCCCACGGCATAGCCGGCCACCATGGCGATCACCGGCTTGGGGCAGGTGCGGATCTGACGCTGGAAATCCAGTACGTTGAGCCGGTGGATGCCGTCATCTCCCACGTACCCGGCATCTCCCCGCACGCGCTGGTCGCCTCCGGAACAAAAGGCCTGGTCCCCTTTGCCGGTGAGGATGATCACCCCGGTTTGCGGGTCGTCTCGGGCATCATCGAGCGCCTGGATCATCTCTTTGACGGTGGTGGGCCGAAAGGCGTTTCGGACCTCGGGCCGGTTGATGGTGATCTTGGCGATTCCTTCTGCCTTTTCATACACTATATCGGAAAACTCCGTGGCGGTCTGCCAGTTGACAACGCTCATAGTTCCTCCTGGAATGGTAGGTGGTGAATCGTAAATCGTGAATGGCAAGTTGGTTTACCCCTTACCCCTGACCAATTCGTTGTTCCGTTGCAGAAAGGTTTCCACGGCGCGCACAAAAGCTTGGGGGGCCTCTATGTGCACATTGTGTCCGGCGCCGGTGACAACTGCCGGGGTCAGGGCCGGGCAGGCGGCAGCCATCTCAGCGGCGATGGCCTTAAACTTTTCGTCGTGCTCTCCAGCGATGGCCAGAAGCGGCACTTGGATTCGGGAAAGCTTTTTCCACAGCGGCGGCTGGCTTCCCGTGCCCATGGCCAGGAGTGAGTTGGCCAGGCCGGCGGGGTCGTTTTCCAGGCGGCGGCACCGGGTACGGGAAAATTCAGGGGCAGCCTGGATGGTGGCAAACAGTGGCTGGCTGTACCAGGCATCGATAAAGGTCTCCATGTCGCCCGACAGTATCCGGTTGGCCAATAGACGATCGTGTTCCCGGCGCTGGCGGCGAAGGGCGGCCGTGGCCAGGCCCGGTGAGGCCGACTCGATGATCCCGGAGGCCCAACGGTGCGGAAACCGGCAAAGCAGATAAAGCGCCAGGCGTCCACCCATGGAATAGCCCACCAGATGGCTTCGGGAAATACCGAGTTTATCAAGCAGTTCACACAGTTTTTCCGCGCAGTCCTGCATCCGGTAGTGTAACAGACTCTTGCCGGCCGCAGTTTGACCGTGCCCGGGAAGATCGGGGGCGATGCAAAAAAAACGATTGGAAAAAGCGTCGATGATCTGCCGCCAGTCCAGGTGGTTTCCAAGAAATCCGTGCAAAAAGACCATGGCAGGATGCCCCGGGTCACCGGCTTGCTCCCAGTGGAATCGGATCGGATCCCGGCTCATGGCGGCATCGAATCCATCGCGGCCGCGATGGTTTGTTGCAAGCGTTGGTGCAGTGCGAGGTTTTGTCTGCGGTCGGTGGTGATTTCGATCACGGCGGCTTGCTTCCCGGAAAGAGCCTGAGCATACCCTCGGATCAGCTCCACGTTGGTTTCTATCCGATGGTAGGGCAGGTTAAACATGGCGGCGACGCCGGAAAAATCCAGGCCATGCGCGGTGGAAAAAAAAGGTTCGCAGATGTCTGGAAAATCGGCTACGGGCAGAAAGGAAAAGATGCCGCCTCCGTGGTTGTTGACGGCGATGAGCACAAAGGCGGCCGGAAGGTCGTCAATCAGTGAAAAGGAACTTAAATCATGCAGCAGGGCGATGTCTCCGATCACGGCGGTGACCGGTTGATTTAATCCGCGGGCAAAGCCCGCGGCAGTGGCCAGGGTGCCGTCGATGCCGCTGGCCCCCCGGTTTCCAGCCACCCTAAGCGGGCCGGGACCCGCGGCTCCTACCATGTCCATGTCTCGGATGGGCATGCTGTTTCCCAGAAAAAGCCCGGTGTTTTTAGGAATCTGCCGGGAAATTTGCCTGGCCAGGGAAATTTCCGTGATCTTGGCCGTATCGGCGATTTGATCGTCGATGATCGCCCCGGCGGCGGCATCACAGGCTTCTATCCACCGGATCCATTTTACATCGGGGTCAGTCGCCAGCCTGGGGGAAAGCGCCTGGCAAAAGGCTTCGATATCGGCCTGGATGACCCAGGTGCGCTGATGCGCCGGGTCTTCCCGCCGGCCGTGGGTCTGCACGCCGATATATTGCTCCGGCCGGTGGTGCTGGATAAATTCCAGAAAGCGCTTGGAGGTAAAAGGGCCACCGATGTGAAAAATGGTTTCCGGTTTCAGCGCACGGGCCGTTTTTTCGGAAAGCAGCAGCTGATCGAAATAAGCGATGCACCGCCTCCTTTGGGGGCCCAGGCGAAGCCCCGAGAGCACATCTGCAAACACGGGCCAGTTCAGTTCCTGGGCCAGTTGGCCCACCGCCAGCGATTCAGCCGGTGAGGACAATCGGCCCACGGCCAGAATGCCCCGGCGACTCGCATTGAGCCTGTCGGCCAGCTCGGCGAGCCCGGTTTCATCCACGGTTTGCCGGCCGGGTGAAAACCGGCTGTAGGGGGCCTTCCGGTCTTTCCAGAGGCCTAAACTGTCTGTATAGCCGGGGTCGATTCGACCAGGGCAAGGGGCTAATGGTTCTCGGAACATGCAGTTTAGATGCACCGGTCCTGCGGGTTCCGACGCGGCCTGGCGCACGAGTTGGTCTATCGTGGTCAACACCACCTGGGGGGCCACGGCCTCATCGGGGCAGGGCAGATCGAAACTGAATTTGGCGTAACTGCCGTAGAGCTTGACCTGGTCGATGCTCTGGTTGGCTCCGGCGTGGCGCAGCTCCGGGGGGCGATCGGCGCTAAGGACAATTAGCGGTACCCGGTCCTGGAAGGCCTCGATGACTGCGGGCAGGTAGTTTGCCAGCGCCGTTCCCGAGGTGCAGATCAGCGCAGCGGGCCTGCCCGTGGCCCGGGCATGTCCCAGGGCCTGAAAAGCGGCTGCCCGCTCATCGACGCATACGATGCGCTTCATCTGCTGGTGGCATGCGGCGGCAACGGTCAAGGGGGTGGATCGGGAACCCGGGGAGATGAAGAGGCCGGTGACGCCGTTTCTATACAGCTCTTCGATAATCAGGTGGCCCCAGAGGCTGTTGATGTTTCTTGTGCTGATATCCATCGATTTCCAATACATTGAGGAAATTTCCGATCTTGCTTTCGATCTCTTCCCATTCGGCTTCGGGCCGGGAACCGGGCACGATGCCCCCGCCGGAAAACAGATAGAGTCTATCGGCAGCGACAAGCCCCGAACGGATGGCCACGGCAAATTCGGCCTGCCCAGCGCCCACCCATCCCACAGGAGCGGCGTACCACCCGCGGTCAAAGGGCTCGATGGACCGGATTTTTTCCCGCGCCTTGGCCGGGGGAAAGCCCCCTACGGCAGGCGATGGGTGCAGGGTTTTCAGGATATGATCATCGGTGACCGCGGCCAGAAGCTCGCCGTGAAAGGCGGCAAACAGATGCTGGAGCCGGTGCAGTTTAAGGATCGTGACTTGCGGGTCACAGGTCAGGTGCCGGCACAGCCCGCCCAGGGTCTCGGCGATGCTTTTCATGACGATGCGATGTTCCCGGCAATCCTTGTCTGAGGCTAACAGTTCCCGGGCCAGTTGCCTGTCGGTAACCGCGTCTTCGCCCCTTGGCCGGGTGCCGGCGATGGCCTCGCTGTAACTGCGTGTCCCGCACCGGCGATAGAGCCGG
>JBJKSK010000264.1:0-4306 GCA_046704125.1 Desulfobacterales bacterium
GTTTAACCTCATCGCCGGTGCCATGCATGCGGACTCCGGGCGGGTGGTGCTGGAAGGCGAGGACGTCACGCGTCTGCCGGCCCATCGCCGGGCCCATCGGGGGCTGGCGCGAACATTCCAGCTGGTCAAACCGCTAAACGAGTTGTCGGTGATGGACAACGTCATGGTCCCCCTGGCCCACGAGCGGCTGCGCCGGCTGCTGCCTCTGAGGCGCTATCGCACCGGAGCCCGGGTGGCGCGGGCCCGTGCGCTCCTGGAACGGGTGGGGCTTGAGGAGCAGGCGCCGATTTCGGCAGGCGCCTTGCCCCTGGGTATGAAAAAGCGCCTGGAGGTGGCGCGGGCCCTTGCCCTGACGCCCAAGGTGCTGCTTCTGGACGAACCGCTCGCCGGGCTGTCCCTCAAAGACGCAAAGCTCGTGCTGGACGTGGTGCGGGCAACCCGGGAAGAGGCAGCCGTGATCCTCATCGAGCACAACGTGCGGCTGGCCATGGCCGTCTGTGACCACGCCGTGGTCATGGAGGCCGGGGTGGTGATCGCCGCCGGTGCGCCCGAAGCGGTGAAACGCGATCCCAAGGTGATCGAAGCTTATCTTGGAGACAGCGCCGATGCTTGAAGTCAGCGGACTCACGGTGCGATACGGCGATGCCGTGGCGGTGGAAGACCTTTCGCTGCGGGTGGAGACCGGGGAGTGGGTGTCGCTCATCGGACCCAACGGCGCCGGCAAGACCAGCACCATCAAGGCCATCCTGGGCCTGGTCGCCCACGAGGGGCGCGTGGTGTTAGACGGCGAAATGCTGACGGGGATTCCCCCCTGGGCGCGCCAAAGCCGCGGCTTTGGCTACATGCCCGAAGTCCGGCGGCTTTTCCCCGACATGACGGTGGAGGAAAACCTGCGGGTGGGCGCCTACCGGAGCCCCGAGGCCCAGGTGCGGGAGAACCTGGTACGGATCTTTGATCTTTTCCCGCGGGTGAAGCAGCGGCGCGACCAGTTGGCCAGGACCCTTTCCGGCGGTGAGCAACAGATGGTCGCCCTCGGGCGGGCCCTGATGGCCGATCCGCGGCTGCTGCTGGTGGACGAGGCCTCGCTGGGGCTGATGCCGCTGAACGTGGAGGCGGTTTTTGAAGCGCTGGCTGCGGTCCACCGCCAGGGAAACGCCATTTTGCTTGTCGAGCAAAACGCGAGAAAAGCGCTCAGCTACGCGGGGCGGGCCTATGTCCTGGAGGTAGGCCGCCTTCAGCTCAGCGGCACCGCCGAGGAGGTTTCCCGGGATCCGCGGGTCATCGAAAGCTACCTGGGGTGAACCGGCCCCGACCCCACCCAGAACCTTATACAAGTCCCGGATCGTTGGAAAGCCCCGTGCCCATTTGATGGCACCCAGCGCGTGCATATTCTATAGTTTCAACGGGGTAAACCGGTTTACCGCAGATTGCCCAGTCCTATGGAAACCGTGATGTACAGGCCAATGCCGGCTGTCAAGGAAAGCCAGATGCCGATGCGTTCGCACAATAAGGCCACCGTAAAGACGTAAAGAATCCATGAAGGCACAACATAGGCGAGATTTTTGGCGTATCCAATGACCGAAAGCCGCCCGCCGGAGAAATATAAGAGGATAAATATCAATACGGACATGGAAGGAAACATGCTGATAAAGGCCGCGATAAATCCCTGCCCCTTCGATCCATAATATGTCGTAAGACTTACCACCAACCCGCCGATGATAAAATAGCAAATAAATCTCAGCATATCGATCCTTGTTCAAAGATTAAAATCATTACCGTGGAAACTCCGGAAAAGCCCCTGGGAGAGCTCTCCTGACAACGCCGTCGACTTTTGATTCCCTGCCAGATCGATGTCTTATACAAGCACCAATAATACTTGGCAATCCCCTGGCGCTGTCAAAGGGTAGCTTCGCGCGGCAATATCCCGGGCAAACCCGGGGGACTGCGCTTGACATCGATCTCCTTATCGATGATATATCAGGTGATAAATCGAGTGTTATGAATAACAGATCGGAAAATTCATCAAGGAGAAATTCATTGGACGAGCCATCCAGCATGGCGAGGCTGGTCCGGGAGCTTCGGGAGCTGACCGGACTGACTCAGGAAAAGTTCGCGGCCAAGCTCGGGGTGACCTTTCCCACGATCAACCGCTGGGAGAACGACCGCGCCAAGCCGTCACCGCTGGCCATGGAAAAGATCGAGAGCCTGTTGCGCAGCCTGGGGGAACAGGGCGAGGCCCTGCACAAGGCGTATTTCGGAAAGGAAGCATAGGCATGGCCCAGCTTGAACACATCGAAGCCATTGAAAAGCGTCTCTGGAGCGCGGCGGACACCTTGCGGGCCAACTCCAACTACGCCAGCAACGAATACTTCCTTCCCGTGATGGGTCTGGTGTTTCTGCGGCACGCCTACAGCCGCTATCTATCCGTCAAGGACGACATCGAGGCCAACCTGCCAACACGCGGCGGAAAGACGCGGCCGCTGACCAAGGAAGACTTCTCCCAGAAAAGCGCCATCTTCCTGCGGCCCAAGGCCCAGTTTGACACCCTCGTGGCACTGCCCGACAGCGCTGACCGCGCCAAGGGCATCATTGAGGCCATGGAGTCGATCGAAGCCGACTACGAAAGCCTGCGCGGCGTGCTGCCCAAAAGTGAGTACCAGGAACTCGACAACGCCGTACTCGGTCAGCTCCTGCGCACCCTCAACCCCGAGGAACTCAAGCGTGTCAACGGAGATGTCTTCGGTCGTATCTACGAATACTTCCTGACCCAGTTCGCCGACCAGAAGGCCCACGACGGCGGTGAGTTCTTCACCCCGATCTCGCTGGTCTCATTGATCGCCAATGTCATCGAACGAACCTGCGGAACGGTGCTGGACCCGGCCTGCGGCTCGGGCGGCATGTTCGTGCAAAGCGCCCGCGTGGTCGAGCGGCGGCACGAGAACCCCACCGAGAAGCTCACCTTCTACGGTCTGGAGAAAAACGCCACCACCATCCGCCTTGCGAAGATGAACCTGGCGGTGCACGGTCTTGAAGGGGACATCCAGAAAGCGATCACCTATTACGAAGACCCGCACGAACTGCTGCGCAAGTCCGATTTTGTCATGGCCAATCCGCCCTTCAACGTGGATGAGATCGATGCCGACAAGATCAAAACCGACCCGCGACTGCCCTTTGGCCTTCCCGGCGTCAACAAGAAAGGCAAGGTCAGTAACGGCAACTACGTCTGGATCAGCTATTTCTACAGCTACCTGAATGAACAGGGCCGGGCCGGATTCGTCATGTCGTCCCAGGCATCGAGTGCCGGGCGGGACGAAGCCAAGGTCCGCCAGAAGTTGGTCGAAACCGGCGACGTGGACATCATGATCGCCATCCGCTCCAACTTCTTCTACACCCGCACCGTCCCCTGCGAGCTCTGTTTTTTCAATCGCGCCAAGCCCGAAAAGCACCGGGACAAGGTGCTGATGATCGACGCCCGCAACGTCTTTCGCAAGGTCACGCGCAAGATTTACGACTTTTCGCCCGAGCAGGAACAGAACCTCCTCGCCATTGTCCGGCTCTACCGGGGTGAGACCGGGCGCTACCTCGACCTCGTGGCGAATTATTGCCGACGCATGCTGGCCGAAGGAGCGGGCTGTTTCACCCCGCTGCCGGCGTTTCAATCCGCGTTGGCGGACCTTCTCAAGGCCCTCACGCCGTTTCTGGAAACCCTTCCCGACGATGCCCGCCATGCCTCGGCGTTGGAAGAATGGATCAATGCGATCCCTGTTTTCACGACCGACGTTGCCGCGTTTCATGCGGCGGTCGAGGAACAACGGGTGGCATGGAAAAAGCAGAAAGCTACCAACGGTGAACTGAAAAAGGCCGTGGACCGGCTTGCACCCCTGGCAGAAGCCAGTCGCAATCTGGTCAAACAGACCGACCTCCTCTACAAGCTCGTCTGCCGCCTAATTGAAACCTGCGAAAATGAACGCAACGCCAAAGGCAGTGACGCCTGGTCGGGCCGCGAGATCACCCGCTCCCGCAAGGCTGCCGATGAAGCTCGCGCCCTGGCCGTGGAGCAGCTCAGACAGGTGCGCTACTTCTGGAAACAGGCCCACTGGCTTACCGAGCGCTTTCCCGAGGCCGAACTGCGCGATGTGGAAGGGCTGGTCAAACTGGTGGACCGGGCCGAGATCGCGGCCAACGACTGGAGCCTCACCCCGGGCCGCTACGTCGGCGTCGCGCCCGAGGAAGAGGACGAGGACTTCGACTTCGAGGAAGCCCTGCGCGAGATCCATGTGGAGCTGGAGGACCTGAACGCCGAGGC
>JBJKSK010000265.1:0-3852 GCA_046704125.1 Desulfobacterales bacterium
AAGCAGAGGAAAGTCATCTTTTCGAATCATGGGCCTATCTTTGCAACAGGGTTTCAGTCCGTGTTTCCTATTTGCGGTTTAATAAATTGGCGGCCGTGCTGATCTCGACGTAGGATGCACCGAAATCCGAGCCGAAGTTTCCAGCCAAGACGGTGACCAGGGACTGGGGCGAGAAACTGTGGTCGTCGATCAAACGGGTCACGGCGGTGCGCAAAAATTCGTGGGAAGATAGATCCGGCGGCATATAGCTGGCCACCACACCGAAAGACAGGGCCAGCTCCCGCACGACGCGCTTGCTGTAGCACTGGGCAAAAATCGGGTTTTCTCCCCGGTAGGCCACCAAGCTCAAGATCGTCTTGCCGCTGATAGTATCGGCAATCAGAGCCTGGGTGTCAAGGCGAAGCGCTGCCTTTACCGCCGCCTTGGCCAGAAAGCCGGTGACATTGTGTTCGCTTTCATAGGGGGTATCGGTAAAGGTGCTCAACCCCGATTCGACCTCCTGTGCGATTTTGGCCATCATCTTTACCGATTCCAGCGGATACTGGCCATGGGCCGTTTCGCCCGAGAGCATGATCGCGTCCGTGTGATCCAGGCAGGCGTTGGCCACATCGGAAACCTCCGCCCGGGTTGGCCGCGGCGAATTCATCATCGATTGCAGCATCTGGGTGGCGATGATCACAGGCTTTCTGCGCTCGATGCATCTTTTGACCAGTTTTTTCTGAATCAACGGGACTTTTTCTGCCGGTATCTCGATGGCCAGATCCCCGCGGGCGATCATGGCTCCGTAAGCGTGATCCAGAATTTCGTCGAAATTGTCCACACCTTCCTGGTTTTCGATCTTGGCGATGATTTTGATCCGGCTGCCCCTGGCATCCAAAATCTCCTGGATGGCCAGAATGTCTTCCTTGTTGCGGACAAAGGAGTGGGCGATAAAATCGACATCCTGTTCAACGGCAAATTCAACAAAGGATTTGTCCTTTTTGCTCAACGACGGCAAGTGGCGGACTTTTACCGAGGGGAGGTTGACACTTTTTTTGCCCCCGATAAATCCGTCGTTTTGCACTTCACATCGCAGGCTCTGGCCTTTTTTTCCCAGGACCTTTAGTTCGATATCCCCGTCATCGATCAGGATCTTGTTGCCCACCTGAAGATCGTCTGCGATGCCCGGGTAGGTGACATAGAGACATTGGGGCGAAGAAAGACCGCCGGGGTCGCCTTTGACATCGATGACGTCCTTTTTTTTGACGGGGATATCCGCGGAGCTTGCCGTGGTACGGATCTCCGGGCCCTTTGTGTCGATCATGATGGCGATGGACTCCGAAACGCTGCGGACATGCTCGATTACTTTCAAGGCCTCTTCTATGCCCTGGTGGGCGGTGTTTAGCCGCACGACATCCATGCCGGCCCGGTGAAGCTCACCGAGCAGGGCAATATCGCAGTTCTTGTCTGAGATCGTGGCGATGATTTTGGTCTTTTTCATTTTTCACCTATCCCGGCCAGGTTCAAAACCTTTCAAAAAACCGTCTTGCCAAGCCGGCCAAAAAATACTCTAAACAGTGTTTAAATTGCGGATGCCCGGGCAATAACCTCCTGCCGCAAGGGGTATCCGGTGGAGATCATTTTAGATGCAAGCGACCTAAAGTCAAGATATTATGATAGGCCCGACAACGATGGCCGGTATCAACGGCCCGGAACCAGAGACAAAACCCAAAGGATGAAACGATGAACCGATGCGGTTGGGAGGCAAACGACCCGCTGTACATGGCCTACCACGACACGGAATGGGGGGTGCCGCTGCACGAGGACGGGAAGCTGTTCGAATTTCTCGTGCTGGAAGGAGCCCAGGCCGGGTTGAGTTGGATAACCATTTTGCGCAAGCGGCAAAGCTACCGAAAAGCCTTTGATGGGTTTGATCCCCGGATTGTGGCCGGCTATGGGCCGGAGAAAATCGAGCAACTGATCGGTGATGCCAACATCGTTCGAAACCGCCTCAAGATCGGTTCTGCCGTCGGCAATGCCAGGGCCTTTCTGAAGGTGCAGGCATCTTTTGGAAGCTTCGACCGATATATCTGGGACTTTGTCGATGGAAGGCCTGTGGTCAATGCTTGGCGGAGCCTTTCTGAGGTTCCGGCCCAGACCCCTCGTTCTCTTGCCATGAGCCGGGACTTGAAACAGCGGGGTTTTCGGTTCGTGGGCCCGACCATCTGTTATGCGTTCATGCAGGCCGTTGGCATGGTCAACGATCATCTGGTGCACTGCTTCCGGTTTCGCCAGCTTGGGGGAGGGCATTGACGCAAAGCGATCCCGGATTGCCCCGTGTTCAGCAAGCCAGCGGCTTTTCAAGCTCTTGCAAAAGCCGCCGGCTTTCGGTAAAAGAAAAGAACCGCCCGGGAACACAGGGACCCGGGTTCAATTCGGTAAAGGAATAGCGTCTATGGGAATTATCGGAAAAGTAATCGGGGGCACCCTCGGATTTGCCGTCGGAGGCCCTCTGGGGGCTATCGCCGGCGCGGCGTTTGGCCACGCCTTTGACTCGGGCGGCGAGGGAATCATCGAGCCGCAGCAGGCCCGGCTGTCTAATGGGGAGGCGGATCAGGTGACGTTTTTCGTGGCCGCCTTTTCCATGCTGGCCAGGCTGGTCCATGCCGATGGTGCCGTGACCCGGGCCGAAATGGAATCCATCGAAGGTTTCATGACCCATGAATTGCATCTGAGCCCGGAAAGCCAGCGGGTGGCGATGAACATTTTCCAGGCCGCAACGGCGTCTCCGGAAAGTTTCCGGGATTTTGCCATGCAGTTTTACAACCAGTTCCGATCCAAGCCCGAACTTCTGGAGTTGATGATCGACATCTTGCTGCGGGTTTCGGTGGCCGACGGGAGCCTGAGCCGAAGCGAGGAAAACCTGATTCTTCAGGCCGCAAATGTATTTCGTTTCAGCAATGCCCAGTATGGCCGGTTAAAGTCCAGATACATCCGCAGTGCGGAAAAATATTATGCGGTGCTGGGGTGCAGCAGCACCGACTCTGATGATCAGATCAAGAGCCAGTACCGCAAAATGGTTCGTGACTATCACCCGGACACCATCGCCGCCAAGGGGCTGCCGGAGGACTTCATCAAGTTTGCCAACAGCAAATTCCAGGAAATTCATCAGGCCTACGAGATGATCAAGCAGGAGCGGGGAATGCACTAAAGCCTTTCGCCTGTTAAACCGCTGGCCTGCAGGGCCGAGCGGATCATGTTGGCGTGGCTGACGTTTCCCAAAGTTATCCAGCAAACCTTTCGATCCTGGCCGTTGGCCATCCGGGATACAATTTCCGCCTGGCTGCAGCCCATGTCCACCAGACGGCGCACCTGGCCGCAGACATCTTCTAAGAATGCAAGCTTGGCGGCAAGATGTCTTTTCCCTTTGCTGGCCACCGGCCGGTGAGCGCAAAACAGGGCATCGAAGTCAAGGGCCAGCACACGCTTTAGCGATGCGACCTGGCCCTCGATGTTCTCATCGGCCCGGAAAAACTTGATCCGATCCCCCAGGTAAAGATCCCCGGAAAAAAGCCAGCCCCGGTTTGCTTCAAGATACACCGTGTGGTCCTTGCTGTGGCCCGGGGTGTGGACAGGCTCCAGAGAAAAACGGCCGTTTTCGATGCGCGGCCCGGCTATGGCGACACGAACCGGCGCGGCCTTTCCCCAGATCAGGTGCTGGTAGGGCTGGATGGAAAACGCACGGGCCGTCTTTTGCGCTGTCAGCCGGTGGCCCAGCACCCGGGCGCCTCGCTGCGCGATGGCCGCGGCGTTTCCCGAGTGGTCCTCGTGGTGGTGGGTGAGCAGCACGGTTTCAGGCCATCGATCCGAGAG
>JBJKSK010000266.1:0-2599 GCA_046704125.1 Desulfobacterales bacterium
ACGGGTACACGGAGGTGTTGCCCCCCTTTATCGTGAACCGGGAAAGCATGACCCACACGGGGCAGTTGCCCAAATTCGAGGCCGACTTGTTCAAACTGCAAGACTGGGATTACTTCCTGGTTCCCACCGCCGAAGTGCCGGTGACCAATATCCATCACAACGAAATTATCGAGGAAGAGGCCCTTCCTCGCTATTACACGGCCTACACGCCCTGTTTTCGCTCCGAAGCCGGCTCTCACGGCAAAGACACGCGGGGGTTGATCCGGCAGCATCAGTTCAACAAAGTGGAGATGGTCAAGTTCAGCACGCCGGAGACCTCCTATGACGAACTGGAGACCCTGCTGGACAATGCCGAGGCGGTGCTGCGGGAGTTGGGGCTGGCCTACCGGGTGGTTACGCTGTGTACCGGTGATTTGGGATTTTCCGCGGCCAAGACCTACGATGTCGAGGTCTGGATGCCGGCCCAAAACACCTACCGGGAAATTTCCTCATGCAGCAATTTTGAGGATTTTCAAGCCCGGCGCGGAAACATCCGGTTTCGGCGAAAGGGCAAAAAGGGCACGGAGTTCGTGCACACCTTAAATGGCTCCGGCCTGGCCGTGGGGCGAACAGTGGCCGCCATTCTGGAAAATTTTCAACAGTCCGACGGGTCGGTCCTGGTGCCCCGGGCCCTGTGGCCCTATATGGGCGAAATGAAGGTCATCAAACTTTGAAACCACAAGACTTTCCCAAGGACATTGCATCCCGGCTGTTGCCGGTCTGCTCGGGCCGGATGGTCTATCGATGCCTGGGGTGCGGTCTCGAGTCGGGAATTGAAACCCTGCTGTATACCTGCCCGGATTGTGGCCAGGTGCTTTTGCTCGAGGATCAGGATTTCGAGCGGCTGCGGGAGATTGCCCCGGCCACGTGGCGGTCGATTCTGGATTACCGCAAGATGCTGACCTTGCCCGCTCTCAAGGGCATCTACCGGTACCACGAATACATCGGCCCGATGCTGCCCTTGGAAGCCGTCGTATATCTGGGAGAAGGACACACGCCGGTGGTAGAGGCCAATCGGTTCATGCAGCAGCGGGTCGGGATACGGTTCTTCTTTAAAAACGACGGGCAGAATCCTTCAGCTTCCTTCAAAGACCGGGGTATGGCAAGCGCTTTGAGCTATATCCATTACCTGATCGACTCGGGGGCCGTCGACGAGGTGCTGGCCATTTGTGCCTCCACTGGAGACACGTCGGCCGCCGCGGCCCTGTATGCCTCCTACCTGCAGCCCCGTATCAAGTCTGCGGTGCTGCTGCCCCACAAGAAGGTCACCCCGCAGCAGCTTTCCCAGCCGTTGGGCAGCGGGGCCGCGGTCTTTGAGATTCCAGGGGTCTTTGACGATTGCATGAAAGTCGTCGAAGCACTGTCCGAGACTTACAACGTGGCCCTGCTCAACTCGAAAAACGCATGGCGGATCTTAGGGCAGGAATCCTATGCCTACGAGATCGCCCAGGACTTCGAATACGAGCTGAGCGACAAGGTCGTGGTGGTTCCCATCGGCAACGCGGGAAACATCACCGCGGTGATGAGCGGTTTTCTCAAGTTTTTCGATCTGGGCGTCATCGATTTTCTTCCCAAGATCCTCGGGGTTCAATCGGCGCACGCCAACCCGGTGTGCCAGTATTACAGCCAGCCCGATGCGAAAAAGCGCCGGTTTGTTCCCATGACCGTTCAGCCTAGCGTGGCCCAGGCGGCCATGATCGGAAACCCGGTTTCCATGCCCCGGGTGATCCATCTGGTGAATCGATACAATGAGGCCGCCGGCTGTCAGCGGGTGTTTTTTCAGGAGGTCGGTGAGCAGGAAATCATGGATTGGGAGCTGCTGGCCAACCGCAACGGACATATCGCCTGCACCCATGGCGGGGAGTCCTTGGCCGGGCTGGCAAGGGCTCGAAAGTCCGGCATCGTCGCCTCCGAGGATGTCGCCGTCCTGGATTCTACGGCCCATGCGCTGAAATTTTCAGGGTTTCAGGATATGTATTTTCAGGGCGGGTTTCCTCCGGAATTCGAAATTCAGCCTTCCCGGGAATTGATCAACGCCCCGGTATTGATACACCCCAGCGATCTGGCTCAGGTTCCCGCTCCGGGTCGGCCCCTGAGCGGTGAGGCCTTTGAGCGCTTCGTGGCCCGGGTCAGCGAGCAGATCGCCGGTGCCCTGAATCTGAAAAAGAGGCAATGACCATGACCCGGGCGGGCCGCATTCTGGCGGCCTACGGATTGGCAGCGGTGATGCTTTCCGTCGCCCTGGTGAGGCCAGCCTCTGGTTCCGGCGTGTTTTACCAAAACTACATGGTGGTTCGGGACCAGGGCCAAGAGGTGCTATGCGAGCTCTACCGGGTCAAGCCCAACGACTATCTGCTGAAATTACTTCGGGAAAAAGGCGAGATTGCTTACAACAATTTTCCAAAGTTTATCGAAATTTTTCACCGGCTCAATCCTTATGTCCCCAATGTCGATTTGATCCGTCCCGGTCAAGACATTCTCATTCCCCTCAAGATAATGGCTAAAGATGTCCTTGCCGGGAAGCCGCAAGGCCAAATCGCCATCCCCTTTGTAACACTGG
>JBJKSK010000267.1:0-7810 GCA_046704125.1 Desulfobacterales bacterium
GCGGTAATCTTGTCTCTCTTGGTAAGCTTGTAAAGCGCATTGCTGACCTGACGCGCATCGAGTCCGGTTTTTTCGCGAAGCTTGGAGATACTGGCGCCTTTTCTGCTTCTACGAATCACTTCGTAGACCGTGTCCAAAACGCTCAATGCCCGAGTTTCGCCGCCTTTCTGACTGGCCGGCCCCCGAGCGGCGACACCTTGACCGCCCTGAAGCGATTCAATTTGAGCGGAAAGTTCGTCCACCTTATCGGCCAACACCAACAAAGACTTGGAAATGCTTTTCAGCTGGGTTTGTGGTTTCTTCATTTTCACCCCTCCTTTGCGGTCATGTATTCTTGGGTTACCCCGAACAGCATCAGACTCTTATCGCCTGATAACGGTCTACAACCACATGTTTGTAGAAGTAATACATGTTTTAAATACTGTCAACAGTATTATGCCGAAAAACTTCTTTTTGAGTGAAAAACAAAACCAGAATAGATTACTTTTCGCGCACATGCTCGAAATACTTCTAGGCAGCGGCTGCCAATTCCAGGCAAAAAACCGCTCCAGAAAACCGCCAGACAGCGAAATGTTTTCGTTTTAGTTGATTTGCACCGTGACCCATGAAATGCCCGGCACCGTACGGCGGGTCGTTCAAAACGCCCATTTTCTTTTTTTGCATTCAGAAGCAGCGCAAGGCAACGAGGAAAAAGCGACGGTCAGGGATACTATTGAGGCGCTCGCAACGCTTCCAGCGAAGGAAGCGCTTGAATGCAATTCGGAATTACCCCTGCCGGCTACCCGCCAGCGGCAACATGCGTGCGGGTCCCTGTGGCCTACCGACGAATCCGGCTCGCTTTTTAAATAAGGAAATATGTATGCGACTTCCTTTTCTGTCCATGTTTATGCCGTCGCCGTTTGAGATGCTGCAGGAACATGCCGAAAAAGTCAAAGAATGCTCCTGGGCATTCCAGCAGGCCGTGGAGTGTCACATTTCAAACCAGTGTCATGGCTTTGAGGAACTAAAGCAGGAAGTCCTCACGCTGAAACACAAGGCCGACGACATCAAAGGCCAGATCCACGACCAGCTTCCCAGGCGGGTCCTGATGCCCGTGGCCAATTTTCAGCTCTTTTTCTATTTTCAAGAACAGGACCGCCTCCTGGATGCCGTTGAAGACGCTCTGGACTGGATTCTCTATCGATTTGAACAGGGCATTCCAAGACAGTTGCAGAAAGATTTTTTTATTCTCGTTGACGGGGTCATCGACCCTATCGAAGCACTGGAGCAACTAGTGGTCGAGGCAAAGAAGTGTTCCAAAATTTTCCCCAAGACACAGCGAAGAAGGATCAAGGAAATCATCGGATCGCTTCGGGATCAGGAACATGAAGTTGCCCGGATGGAGGCTGATCTCAAACAAAAGGTCTTTACCCTGGACTTGGACGCGGTCACGGTTTACCACATGATCCACCTGACCGAGATCATCGGCTCCATAGCCAATCACGCCAAAACCGCCGGAAGCTTTATGGGGGCCATGATCGCGCGCTAGCCAGTCGCCATGTTTTTTTCTGAAAAGTACTCAACCTCATAGACATCGACCCGGGTGGCAGTCGACTGCCAGCATTGGCTGTCCATTGCCCCCTTCCGGCAAAGATGGGCGAGAAACTCCTCCGGATCGGGAAGCTGTTCCCAGACCTGGGGAAGAAAGGTCGAACGCCGATGCCCCTGGGAGAGGATCACCCCATGGATGCCAGGCTTAAGCTGGCGCTTGAGATCCGCCCCATCTGAGAAGTTCACCCGGACCGGAGGGCTGAGCACACTGATTTCGATGTCCACCTCGGCCAGTTCTTGCCGCTGCAACGGGGAAAACCGCGGATCGTGAAAAGCCGCATTGCGGGCGTTTTCGGCCACCGCGTTTCGCAGCGAGTCCGTAGCTTCGATGGTACCGATGCAGCCACGCAGCGCGCCTCGGCGATGCAGCGTGACAAAACAGCCCAGCGGTTGGTCTATCGCCGATGACGGACCTGGATTTTCTACCGCCGTTTCCGGGACCAGAGCGGCCGTGATGCTGGTACGCGCCAGACGCAACAGCGACCGGCGCTCCGAGTCGCTTAACCGTGCCATTTCCTTCTCCCTTTCCCCGGAATCGCTCCCCCGGGTCACGCTTCCGATGCCGGCATCAGTGACTTCGTCGGAAAAACGCCCACCAGATATAAATCCCCAGCGCGGCCCAGGCCAACAGACAAATCGTATAGGCCCTCCAGTCCACGGGGCGCCTGGCCATACCATAGCGATTCACCCGTCCCACCTTGCGTTTGCATCCTGTGCACACCTTAGCGCTGGCGGGCAGCAGGGTGAGGCATTCTGGACACTTCTTGCTGCCAGACGGTATCTGGGACCACGCATCATTCATGATTGGCGCCTCGCAAGCCGCTTTTGGCCCCTATTGGCCCACGCTGTCGAGAAAGTTCTTTTCGATCTTAATATCACTGGACTTCTTGATATTGGCAAGCCATTGGTCAACGGTTTGCTGCTGTTTTTGTGCGAGCAGCTGAGAGACGATCTCTTTCTTTTTCCGGGCAAAGGTATCGGACGCTTCGATTTTACCCCCCAGGAACTGGATGACATAATAATAGCCGGATTCACCCTCGATGGCCTTTCCGTAAACAGGAGATTTCCCAGTCAGCGAAAAGGCAGCCTGGGACAACGCCGGTTGATCGCCAAGGCCGGGGATCGCGTCTCCTCGTTTGAAAAAACCGGTGGTTTCCACCTTGGCTCGGATCTTGGCCGCCGCGTCTTCCAGCCTGACTCCCTTTTTCAATTCCGCAATAAGGGCTCCGGCGGCTTGGCGCGCCTGCTTTTTTTGCTGATCGTAAATCCAGTCGGCCCGCACCCTGGCAGCAACTTCGGCCAGCTTAGGGATATGCGCAGGAATTTTCTGGATGACCTGAATCAGGTAGTAGCTTCCGGCAATTTCCCGGATGTCACTGATCTCCTTGTCAGTCAGGCCAAAGGCGGCTTTGGCAAATTCCGCGGCTCCGTCCATTCCCGCAGGCCCGGAGCGATTAAAGTCTCCGGTGGTTACCACCGTGAGGTTCCGCTTTTTGGCGACCGCCGTCAAGGGGTTTCCCTCGTAAGCGATGTCATAGACATCATTTGCGTCATTGTAAGCCAGGGACTTGGCCTGCTGCAAGGCCAATTTCTTTTGGATACCCGCAGTGGCGGCCTTTAACGGTACAGTGGCCGCTGGAAAGACCTTCTCAACCTTGATCAGATGCCAGCCAAACCGCGTGCGAACCGGACCGCCGATTTGGCCGGCCTTCATCGAAAAGGCCATATCGGCAAAGGGCTTAACCATGTCTCCACGCTTGAATCGGCCCAGGTAACCTCCGGAATTCCTGCTGGGACCCTCGGAATATTTCCTTGCCAGTTCAGCAAAATTCTTGCCTTCTCTGGCCAGCTTGAGTACTTTCAAAGCCTTTTCCCGGGCCGCTTCCACGGTGGCCGGGTCGGCCTTGGGATCGACCTTGAACAGGATTTGGCGGGCCTCGACCGTCTTTTGCGTCCTGAACTCGTTTGGATGATCGTCGTAGTAGTCCGCCACATCATCGTCGGACACTTTGGCCTTGGATAAATAGGCGCTCGGATCGAATCGAATGTAACGGGCCTTGCACAGGGGCTGGGTCCTGTAATTTTCTTTATTGGCTTCAAAAAAGGTCTTGATGGCCGCGTCGGTGGGCGTGGCAGCTTTATAGGATTTAGGATCGAATCGCACGTACTCCATGTTCACGGCCGAATTTTGCCAGTTGAAAAACGCCTGGGCTTCCTGATCGGAGACATTGACCGTGCTGGCCACCATGTCGCGAAGTTTGTCAATGAGCATGTTTTGCCGCTGCATGGCCTCGAAGCGTTCCGGAGTCATGCGGTAGCGGCTCAACACCAGCTCGTAGATGCGCCGGTTGAATACGCCGTCGTTTTGGAAGGCTTTGATTCTGGCGATGGCATTGGCCAGTTCGGCATTCGTGACCCGAAGGGAGAGCCGCTGGGCTTCCTGACGCAGCACCATCTGGTTGATCAACTGGTTTAAGGCCTGTTGCTTGAGCCCGAGCATCTTGATCATATTTTCGTTGAGGTGCGCTCCGAAGCGCTGCCGCATCTGGTCCAGCAAATTATTGTAGGCTTCGCTGTAGTCTACCAACGAAATGGGCTTGCCATTGACTGTGGCCACCTGGTTGGCTCTCTCGGACCGGAAGCTTCCCACCCCCCAGAACACAAAAACGATTACGATGGCACCCAGCATAATTTTGATCAGCCAGGTGCTGGCCTTTCTTCGCATCAAATCAAGCATAAGTTCGTGTCTCCGATGGTTTTTTACTCGCCCGCGATTCGGTCTTCCAACCGCTCTGCAGCCAGCCTTTTTTTGAAATCCTGTACTCTATGGGCTCTGCTAAAAATTGTCAACCGGTTATAGCTGTTTAGCCCATATCCGGCTACGGGCTGCAGGCAACAGCGAAACCAGGGAAATACCAACAAGGTGTGTTATCTTTTTTTCAAAACACAATTTTTTGAAAATTGCTGTTGACAGCCTCCGGATGTTTTTGGTACTTGAGCACAAACTTTACGGGGCTGTAGCTCAGCTGGGAGAGCGCATGACTGGCAGTCATGAGGCCAGGGGTTCGATCCCCCTCAGCTCCACCAATACCAAGCAAAAAGGGGCCGACCCGTCTGGATCGGCCCCTTGTTTTTCCCCAACCGCTATCTGGAAAGATGGGCGACGATGGACTCGTTGATGGCTTCATCGTCGGCTTTCAGCAGCGGAATGAGCTGGGCGGCCACATCCTGCAGCGATTTGATCTTCTTTTCCCGCATCACTGCCTGAATCTGTTCCACCCCCGCCTCGATGAGGCGAAGCCCTTCTGCTATGGCGATCACATCATTTTTATCCATTGAACATCTCCTTTTTTTGTGCGGCGAATTTCTCCCGCCCGGTGAAACGCCCATTCCGATGGCCCAACCGATGCTTCGGAATTAATCCAATACATGTTAGATGAATTCCGTTCATTGAATCAAGTCATTTCCATGGTCCAAGACCTTTTTCACCCCGGGCCGGCAGGGGTCTAAAACCCAAAAGCCAAAAAGACGACGGCGGCATCGCCGTCATGACCGCGGTTTGCCGCAACCAGCACGGCGCCCTGGCAGCCGATGCCGGCGGCAGGATCCTGGTTCGAAACGCCGATTGAATCAATCCGAACAAGGAGGCTTCGCTAAAGAGGTTTCGCCCCAGGACACAAAGTATTTTCAAATTCCGCCCTTTGGCGCGCTGCCGGTATGGCAGCTTGACTAACAAATTTTTAAATCATTTTGGTTAATTATCGCAATCCAAAACTCAACATCGGCTTCAGTCCACCATATAAAGCCATTTCTTGAAACGGGCATCACTGCCGTCTGCGATCTTGGCCATAAGGTCCGCTATCTGTCGGGTTACGGGGCCGGGGGCACGGTCCATTTTGCGGTCATTGATCTTTTTGACCGGCAACACTTTAGAAGGCGTGCTGGAAAGAAATATTTCATCGGCTTCGAACAGCAATTGGGGCTTTAGCCGCTCTTCAAGACACGCGATGCCGACTGCCCGGGCTGCTTCAAGGATAGACATGCGGGTGATGCTTCTTAGAACCGTTCCGGCCGAAGGGGTCAGCAGCCGATTATCTTGAACCACAAACACGGACTCGGTGCCCCCTTCGGCAATAAAACCCTGAGTGTCGAGCATAATGGCGTAATCAAATCCATGTTTTTTGGCTTCGGCGCGGGCAACCATGCCGTTTAAGTAATTGGCGGATGCTTTGGCCTCAATCGGAACGGTTTGAGGGTCCAGTTTGCGCCATTGACTGATAAAGGCGGTTGCATCCCGTTCAAACTCAATGTCAAAGGACTCAAAATCTTTAAGCGGATCAAAGGCAAAGATAGAAACCGCCAGCCGTCGCTGGGGCGGCAGGATTTCAAACGAGAACTGAGGGTAGTAGCAAATAATTTTGATCACACCCTGCTGCAGATCGTTGCGTCTGACTGTTCCGGCAACTGCCTTGTAAAAATCTTCTACGGAAAGCGGCAGTTCCATATCAAGCAGTTCAGCCGATTTGAACAAACGCCCGATATGCGCTTTAAGTCGAAAAACAGCAGGCCCGGAACCTGTTGCATGCAGGCTCATCACCTCAAAAATAGCCGACCCCCTCCCGAAGCTGTGGCTCATGATATGCACATTGGCTTTTTCCCAGGGAATATAGGTCCCATCAACATAGACAATTCTATCTGCAATCATTTTCAACACCTCATTAATTGACTTGAATCGGTCGTTCCCGTCGAGAGGCGGCCCGCGGACTGCAGACGGCCACCTGTTTAAATACACCTTTTTCTGCGTGAAGGAAGCTTTCTTTTAGTGTCTGCCATGGCCACTGTTTTCGGCAGTACCGGTGGCAGTTTCACCCCCAAAACATCAAAGATGCTTTCCGGCAGCAGGTCAGGGCGCAGGCAATCGAAGACAGCCGCCAACACCCTGAACCGATTTGTCCGTTCAGGTCAATTTTTTCGTCATTTGCCACCAAAGCCCAGGGGGCCAGCGGGGCTTTGTTAGGACCCGACTTGTTCCCGTATTCCAGTAACCAATTTTCATACCCCAGGCAGTTCACCAACTGCGACCGCCATTGTGCACCGAGCGCAAGTATCTGAAGGTATACGGAATCACGCTGCTCAAGGGCACCGAAGTGGACATCCTGGAAGATGGCCGCCTTAGACCGGCCGGATAAAGTGCTGGCGCTTCCGGACGTGGTGCTGGCCGCCGGGCACACCAAATTCGGGCTGTCCCTGGAACAGGCACAGCGGATGCTGCGGGCCACGGCCAACCGTACACCCTCCCGGCCGGCTGATCGGCGCACGCGAAGCCGATGCGGCGGACATGCCCCGCATCGTCCGCGGCGCCCGTGATGCCGGCTGCTACCTGAGACTCAACGCTCAGCCCGAACGCCTCGATCTGCAAGGCGTTTACTTCAGGCTCGCCAAGGAAGCGGCCGTATCGGCAAGCATCAACTCCGATGCCCACTCTACCGCCAGCCGCGACCTGCGCGCTACGGTCCTGCGGACGAGGGTTGCGGGCATCGCCAAATCAGGCCCCATCGAGTCATCTATACAGATGACTCCGAACTCGGCACCGGCTCGCTTCGCCAGAGCATCCTCGCCTTGGGCGAGAAAAGATGCGTCTGACAGCGGAGCTAGAACGGATTCCAAGACGGTTTGCGGGTCAAATGCATGTAGCCCACGTTTGCACCTTGACGCCAGCCCACGCCCAGACGTATGGGCGCCAGGATCACGTTCCCGCTCTGGGCATAGTTGATGCCCACTCCCGCAACGAAATACAGGCTGCCGCTCACGCCGGGAAAACGCTGGAAGACCGCCTGCACGTCCGGTAGATGGTAAACCAGCACAAATACCTTGGACACATTGGCTCCGAAATCGAAGCCGATCGACGGCCCCTGCCAGTACACCTTGCGGTATGCGCCGTCTTTCATGCGAAGTATTCCTTTGCCATAGCGCAAACCAATGCCTATCGCGCCGCTCTCTTCGGTTCCGGTGATATAACCGTTGGGCCGGCCTTTTTCCCTGAACGCCTTCTCAATCACCTTGGCGATCCCCGCAGCGCCCTTTCCGAAGAACCGTTTGGCATCGCGCAGCATTTCGTTTTGACTGTAGGTGTCTTTCGAAGCCTGCCTCCCTCTGCCGGCACCGTTGTCGCCGGCCCAGGCGACTCGTCCTGCCAGCAGCACGCACAGCAGCACCCATA